>JAISPV010000075.1 GCA_031274665.1 Candidatus Methanoplasma sp.
GTCCTTGACCTCTGACCTGAGCTTTGAGACAAGTCCTTCCAGAGTGTCCTTCGATCCGGCACTGCACCCGGAGACGTGTATCGCGTGGATCATCTTCTTTGTCTCTCTTATTATATCCCTGGAACATCGGATGGCGTTCTCTCTGCGCGACTCGATGCCCTGCAGTATGTCAAGCGCCTCCTCTGCAGCCTCGGTCAGTTTTTCCATGAAAAGGTAATGTACGGTCTATTATTACAATGATGCGAAGAACATGTTCCTGAGGCTGTCCCTGAAGATCTCTTCCCCGACCCTCTTGTCGAACATGTCCTCCGAAGGAGAGACGAACTCCACCTCTTGGTAGAAAACATCCAGAAGCGTCAGCGCGTCCGGTCTTGCTAGGCCGAAGGATATATCCTTACCCTCAAGCGCATCCTTTACGTCGGAGACGGAGGAATCGCCCCTTCCCACAGACGCGATCGCCGCGACGATGCGGCGTATCATGTTCCACAGGTAATATCTCGCGGAGAAGTCGATCACGACAAGACCGCCTTCTCTGTGCACGTCAACGGAGTCAATGACGAGTGTGGCCGACTTTCCGTCAGGCCTGCAGAATCTTGTGAAGTCATGCTTTCCCACAAATACTTCCGCACAGCTTTTCATTGAAGGAATATCCATCTCAAAAAAAGGAAGGACGTACCTGTATCTTCTGACATCGGCGAATCTCGGGTTGAACTCTCCGCCGACGAATGCGATGCTTCTGTAAAAGATGTCCTTCGAGACCGCGTTCAGAGCTTTCAGCAAAATATCCGGATCATCGATGCTGCTGTTGAAGACGGCTACGTTGCCGAGGGAGTTCACCCCGCGGTCGGTCCTGCTCGCAAGCTTCAGGCCGATGTCCTCATCAGGCAGCTTCATGATGGTACGGAGGTCGGATAATATGTCGCCTTCCACCGTCCTGTGGCCCGGCTGCACCTGGGAGCCGGAGAAATGTTCGCCCAGATAGGCTATCTTCACGGCTGCCCTGATCATGATAGGAGGTTCTTGAGGCGATCGATCTTCTTTTGGATCACATCTCTTTTTCCTATGTCGTGACGCACGCAGATGGACTCCCCTTCAACGAATGTCAGAGCCGCCTCGCATACCTGCTCAGCCTCTTCTATCGTTTCACCGATGCCGACGATCCCTACCGATCTGGATGCTCCTGTGTACAATTTGCCGTCCTTCTCGCTGACGTTCGCATAGAATATCTCCGCACCGCATTCACGGATGCGTTCCTCGTCGACGAATATCTCATGTCCGGACTCGGACTCGGTCCCGTAACCCACGGGGACCACATATTTGCACACGGTGGCGAGGTTGTCGAATCTGACGGCATCCTCTTTCAGCTTCCCTGTCGCCATCTCTTTTATTATCGCAAAGAAATCGCTCGCGAGGATCGGAAGGACGTTCATTGCTTCCGGGTCCCCGAATCTCGCATTGATCTCTATCAGCTTGGGGCCGTCCTTTGTGAGCATGAACTGACCGTACATGGGGCCGTGGTAAGGACACCCCTCTTCATTCAATGCATCCACGATGCTCCTGAGTATACCCAGCGCTTTGTTCCTTTCTTCTTCGGGAACAAAAGGCAGAAGGTGGTCCGCATCCGAATAAGAGCCCATTCCGCCTGTGTTGGGGCCGATATCCCCTTCGTAAGCCCTTTTATGGTCCTGTACCAAAGGCATAGGCACAGTGCGCTTGCCGTCTACGAATATCATCTGGGTGAACTCCTCTCCCACGAGTTTTTCCTCAATGATGACGCCCTCTTCGCCGCCTTTTCCGCTAAGGACCTCTCTCACATATGCCATTGTCTCTTCGTGGCAGTTGAGATGCTCTCCCTGCACCTTTACCCCCTTTCCTCCTGTCAGTCCGGTAGGCTTGACGACGATCTCCGTTTTCAATGTCATAAGGTATTTCTCAGTCTCGTTCGCCGTTTTGAAAGCAGCAAAACTTAGGTTCCCCGCGATGTTGTATCTTGACATTATATTTCTCATGAAGGCCTTGGATGTCTCGATCCTTGCCGCAGCCTTGGTGGGTGCGGCGCATTTCACTCCGATATTCTCAAGAGCGTCCACCAGGCCGATCTCCAGAGGGGCCTCCGGCCCAATGAATGCCCATCCTACGTCATGTTCTATCGCGAATTCGCAGATATCGTCGATTTGTCTTTCGTCAACAAGTTTGTACACCTTGGCCCTTCTCATTATGCCAGGGTTCGCATTTTTCATTACGGAATAGATCTCGGCTCCGGAACGGTAGAGGGCCTCTACGGCCGCATGCTCCCTTCCTCCTCCGCCTACAGTTAAGATTCTCATGAACTCAC
Source organism: Candidatus Methanoplasma sp. (assembly GCA_031274665.1). Classification (GTDB taxonomy): domain Archaea; phylum Thermoplasmatota; class Thermoplasmata; order Methanomassiliicoccales; family Methanomethylophilaceae; genus Methanoplasma. Next base: position 2,336 of record JAISPV010000075.1, read on the forward strand.
CTTCAGAGTCCCAGCACAGAGATTATCTCATCTATGCCTTTCTCTGTTTTTACGCTGCACGTGTACATTGTCTTCAGTCCCCCTGTGAGTTTCCTGTAATCTCCGAGGATCACGTCCGGGTCCACCCCCACCGCGTCCGAGATATCCATCTTGTTCAGGACGGCCACATCGGAATGCAGGAAAATATCGTGATGTTTTCTCACCATGTCGTCGCCTTCCGTTGTCGATATCACGACCACCCTGTAATCCGCCCCCAGCGGAAAATCGGCAGGGCATACCAGGTTGCCGACATTCTCTATGAAGACCACATCATACTTGTCCAAGTCAATTTTGTCAAGGCACTTCTTTACAAGGTTGGCATCAAGGTGGCATTCGTGGCCGGTATTGCAGTTCACTGCTGTCAGACCCGATCCCTCCATCCTCCTCTGGTCATCCTCTCCGGTGACATCCCCCGCAATAGCACATACATTAAGGCCTTTGTTTCTCAGTCTCTCGGCCAATTTTATAATGAGGGCGGTCTTGCCGGACCCGATCGAGCCCATAAGCTCTATCGTTTTGATGCCATTTTCCTTCAGTAAGCGATAGTTGGAGTTTGCTATCCTGTTGTTCTCTTTTAGGACATCATACTCCATCCCCACTTGGACGATGTGCATAAGGGCGGGATGCGTTCTATGATAAAAACCCTTCCTTACACAGCAGTTGAGGCCGTGCAAAAGCGACATTAACATACAGTTTGGTCTCTTTTTTTGCTGTCGAAAGGGGTCGTGCATCGGACAGGCGCGATGCTCCCGTCACGAACCATTATATAAGAAAACCTCAAGGACGCTGAGCCTTTCGAAGAACAGGGGAAGCTCCGCCAGGACCCTTACGTTATGCCCCTCCAGAACGGACCTCAGTGCATCCCGGTCCATCAGCGACGATACCACGACGATCAATCTGCCGTTCGGCAGAAGATGATCCTTCGCACCAGCTATCAGTTCGGGAAGGGGCCCGAGGCCGCTCTCCCCTCCGGACCAGGCAAGCGCCAGACCCCCCCTTTCGCTGACGGGGAGATAAGGCAGATTAAAAATTATCGTGTCGAATCTTCCTGTAATGCGGGAATAGACATCGGTCTCGACCACATCCGCTTTCAGAGAATTCAGCATCATGTTCCTCTTCGTCAGGGCCACCGCCTTCCGGTTGATGTCCCCGCATGTCACGATACAGCCGTTCAACGCGCAATGCATCGACACGATCCCGGAGCCGCAGCCTATCTCCAGTATCCTCTCTCCCGGACGGACGACGAACGAACCGATCAGGAGAATGCTGTCCTCAGAAGGGGGATAGACGTCGTCGTCCTTCTCGACCATCAGGCCCGGGTCGTAGATCATGCAGGGTAATGGGAGTGGTCCGATATAACTCAGACACGGCAATATAGTTCTAATTACAATGAGATACGGAAGCATGATAAGATTGGATGTGCTGGCGGTTGGGAACCTCCAAAGGGATGATGAGGGGAAAGTATTCGATGCGCATTCGTCGTCCGTTCTGATCAGGACCGATGAAAGAACGATCGTCGTTGATACCAGCACGAAATATATGAGGCCGGCGATAAAGACGTCCTTCAGACAGATAGGCGCGTTCCAGAAAGATGTCGACACCGTGGTACTTACCCACTCCCACTACGACCACATCGGGAACAACGATATGTTCGAGAACGCGGAAATATTGGTACATCCGGACGAGCACGGCAAGATCGTCGGCGCCAAACTGTTGGAAACAGACAAAGAACTGGTCCCGGGCGTGAGGATAATGCATACGCCCGGCCACACAAAGGGTTCGATAAGCGTTTTCATCAAAGCCGATAAAAGATATGTGATAGCTGGGGACGCGGTGCCGAGGTACGGGAACTATGAAAAGATGACCCCTCCCGCAATAAACATCGACGCGGACCTTGCAGTGGAAAGTATAAAGTTGATAACCAGGTATGCAGATGTAATAATACCGGGGCACGACCCCCCGTTCCTGGTCGAAAGGTGATATGATGCGAGAGATGCCTGATTACCTATACATAGAGTGTCCGAACTGCGACGACATCACTGAGCACGATATACTGAAAGGAAGGGCCGGAAAGGACAACGTGACCGGCACCTTCAGATGCGTCGAATGCGGAAGAGTGTTCTCCGACACGATAAGACTGCCCGAGATCCTTAAGGTGAAGGTCCTTTTCAGCGATGGCAGCGTGACGGATACGACGGAGACCGAGCTGGAATCAGACGACATATTGGCTATCGAGGACGAGTTCTACCTTGACGACGGGAGAAGGGTATGCGTGACCCACATCGAGACCGAGGACGGCAGGAAAGGAAAGAAGTTCCGGGTGGATCAGATCAAGGCGCTGTGGGTGAAGCAGTTCGATATCCTCAGCGTAAAGGTCTCGGTCAACGACGGGAAAAAGACATATTCCGTAAGAACGGAAGCGGACCCGGACGAAGAGTTCTTGGTCGGTATGACCCTGACGTTCGATGATTTCGACGTCTTTGTGCACGCGATAAAGACGAAGGACCGGCTGCTGAAAAGAGGGTCCGCCGAGGCAAGAGAGATCACGAGAATTTACGGTAAAATAAGAAAGAAAAGATATGAAGTTCTCGATCTCGAAGAGGACGACGATCAGGACGGATTCGATTTCGAAGAAGACTGACGCTCTTCTTGCGGAAGAATAAGATCAAGAACATCGGCGATATTGCCGGATCTCACTACGTATGTTGCGGCTTCGCTAGTGAATTCGTCCGTGGGGTTGAAAGCGATAGACATCCCTGTTTCCCTGAACATCGGTATGTCCGTGAAAGAATTGCCGATCGAGACGGTCCTTTCTTTCGTGGTGCCGTATTTTTCTATGAAGTTCCTTACGTTGGCCCCCTTGTTCCTGAGGTCGACGTTCATCCTGCCTTCGCCGGTCAGGGTCCCGTCAGGACCGCTGCATATTTCGTCCGCAACATGGTCGTCGAAGCCGAACTCTTCCGCGATCATCCTCGCGGCCAGATTAACGCCGCCGCTGACGATGACGCACCTTATGCCGTTGCTCTTCAGACAGGCGACGGTCTCCTGTATCCCGTCTGTCAGAGGCATGTCCTGAAACAATCTTATGAGGTCAGAGATCCTGATATCGGGCTTGACATTCTTCCACAGAGCGATATCCCTTCTCATGAATTCCGGCTGGTCTATCTCTCCGTTGACGTATGCTCTGTATGTCGGCTCGTTGTCGACATCGAAACAAAGATTGATCCAGTGCCAGGAGCTTCTCAGGCACGTCAGGACGCCGTCCATATCAAAACAAACAAGGTCGTGCATTCTCATTGCTGACGGTATGATAGATTTTAGATAAAAAATTGGTGTTTAAGAAAATCATTACGGAAACGGATATGTACATAGAAGCGCATGGATATTTGCAGGAATGACCTATCTTGATCTTTTCGATCGAGAAAAAAGAAAATATAAGGGGGTTTCAACACGGCAAATGATTCACTCAGACAGACGAGAGATCTCGGCGGTATCGTAAAGAACACTGTCCCCGGCATATGTTCCCGTGGGAATTTCGGAGCAAGACCGGAGGGGTTGCATGGCAACATATAAGCAGCCATGCATCCACTGCGGTGAGATGATAGAGCGGGACAGCCACTATTGTTCCAAGTGCGCGTCATCCTCGCCTTTCGGGTTTCAATGCCCGACATGCTTAAAACCTATTCAACGCGGCGATGCCCGCTGCACCGGCTGTGGCAGGTCACTTACGGTGGCCTGTCCGGCGTGCAAAGCGATGACCTTCGTCGGCAGCGAGAAATGCGACTCTTGCGGCGGATCGCTCATGAAACGCTGCATGGACAAGCGATGCGGCAAGCCGCAGTTCTTTGAGAACACCAAATGCACGATCTGCGGCAAAAAAATCAAAAAGTAAAAAAACAATTAACGAGAGGAGATAAACATGCTTCACGCATTCACACGAAACTATAGCGACCAGAGTGCAGACGCAGGATTTGAGTTCGTCTTTAACTGCGATGTTTGCAATGACGGTTACAAGTCCAGCTTCATCACGTCTGAAACGTACAAAAAGAAAAAGAGCACCAGGATAATAGGTCAAGGCGCCGGCGTCATAGGAAGTGCAATAGGGGGCACGATGAGCAGGATCGGCCATACCGCCAGCAGCGGCTCCAATGTCATTACCCAGAACGAGAGCAGAAGTCCCGAATGGCGCAAAGAGCACGAGAATGCATTCGAAAAGGCGCAGAACGAGGCGAAACAGCATTTCCACCGCTGCCCCAACTGCAACAACTATGCTTGCGACCAATGCTGGAACGAGGACGCGACACTCTGTACGAAGTGCGCTCCGAGACAGGAAGTATATGTGGCGCAAGCGGCCGCCAATGCGATGAAACGCAACATCGACGATGCCGGAAAGGACGCAACGGTATGGCAGGGCAAGATCGAGAGCAAGACCACCATCTGCCCCGCGTGCGGCAAACCGGCCGGTTCGGGCAAGTTCTGTAACAACTGCGGGGGGAGCATGGAACTGAAGACCTGCCCCAAATGCGGTGCGAAAAATGCAGTGAACATCCGTTTCTGCAATAACTGCGGCGAGAACCTGCAAGCGGCCGCCGCAACCGGCAAATGCTCCGCCTGCGGATTCGACAACCCGCCCGGCACAAAATTCTGCGGAGAATGCGGAGGCAAGATCTGATCAATTCGGGAACGAACGCCAAGGAAGGTGGGTCGGATGGATGAAAAGCCAGCGGTCAAGTACAAAGCGCAAGCCATGTCCCCGTTCGTGAAGGGCGAGGTCGATATGATCATCGCCGAGAATGCCCTCGCAGTGGCAGGGACATTCGAAGCGATGGAAATATCCTTCACCGAGATGAACGCGCTGAAGCTTGCAGATCATGTCATCACGATCAAGGCCGACCGCGGCGACCTCGTCCTTTCAAAGATGGGGAACTGGTGCCAGCCCTTCTATGAAGCGCTGTGCGATGCATACAACAAAGCTGTGCTTCGATCCCTGTTTGTGAAAAGCAGCCCGGTCATCATCGCTAAAGGCAACTATCGGTACACCGAAAAAAATACCGACGGCATCGGTGCGGCGGCGATCAACGTATACGAGAACAGCGTGGTCATCCTTCCGCCTGACATCGGGGCACGGCGCGTTCCGCTTTGTTTCGTCTGCGGCATAGAAAAAAGCGATCTCGAACTCACGCTGAAAACAGACGCGGGCGAAACGTACACTTATGCAAAATTAGGATATGAGATCGGCCCGTTCGCGAGTGCGGTGGAAAAACAGATCGGTCTGCTGCGGGAGAGGTCCATGGCGGCGGTCATGGAGATCGATCCGACCCTGACGGTGACACAGGCCTCGCAGATCGTCAAACTCATGCCGCAGGGTGCGGCGGCCTCTTTCGGGCAGCTTGCCGCGATCGCCCCTTCTTTCGCAGAGGCGCTGGAGAAAAAGATCGCGGGCAGCCGCGCCGCCGAAAGCTATGCCATATTCAAAGAATTGTGCGACCCGATGCAGATCTACATCGGATTCAAGAGGAACGAAGCAATCCCGAAGGTTGCCGAGGGCAGCGTCGAAGAAGAAGGTGCCGAAGCAGCCTCGCCCGACCCGTATATGCTGTGGCTGATAGCTCCGTCCCCCGATGAACGGTTCGCGACAGTGGAGTTCGCCGAAGCCAATACCGCCACATTCATTTACCACACCGGCGGCGATTTCGACGGCTTCGCAAAGCAGCTCAATCGGGCGCTGGAAGCGATCGATTTCAAGCGTGAGGTGATACGGCTGTCGGATGAGGAACTGCGGAAGCCGGAGAACACCGATTATTTCATGGCGTCCAAACGTACCGCCGCTTTGCAGTTCGTACGTTCGAACTTCGCCGGGCGCGTCATACATTCCAGCGCGGAATCATGGAAACGCAAGGTGAAGGAATTGTGGGGGAGCAGCGCAAAGGCCGCCCCCGCAGAAACGGCTCCCGCGCAACCTGCCCCGCCGCAGACGGGAAAAAACTACTGCACAAAATGCGGCACCACTCTCGCGCCCGACATGAAGTTCTGCCGGCAGTGCGGAAAGAAGATCTGAACCGCCCTCTTGCGACAGATAGGTAAGGCGCCATTTACTTACCGGCCGTGAGGCTGTCGCGGGCCGTCCAACACCTGGCCGCTGGATTTTTGCGAGTGCCAAAAATAAATAGACCTATAGTATCCACTTTGCATGGACAAAGACGGAGCCCTGTTCATGGTAAGTATCCTTCTCGCCGCGATCTCTTCAGCGGCGGGAATATGGGGCGATGACGGCATCATGACAGGCATATCTCTGTTGGCGCTCTGTTTGACCATTCCTGCTGCTAAGTACTGCACCGGCAGCGCGTCCCGTTATTCTCTTATCGCGGCGACGGTCGTGCTTGTGTGCACGATCCTAATGGTAACCGCAGCCTCGCTCGAAAGTCTGGTGGACGGAGGCACCGTAACGAGGCACGGGTGGATATATGTCGCCGGGCTTATACACGGGGCGGCCGTCATCCCGCTCATAATATTATTCTATTTCACGACCGCGGCCGCTTTCAATGCGTCTTACAACTGGGTCTTTGCTCCAGGCTTTTGTATTTTTATGGGCCTCGGAATGATGATCCCGGCGTTTACGATCGTATACTGGACGCAGCGGGCGAAGATGGAAGCTGACATCATAAAAAGCGACGATGTGATAATCGGAATGGCGGTCGAACTTGTGATGTTCGTAGTGTTCGCTCTGTTTCTTCTTTATATTTTCAGGAAGCACCGTTACCTCATAACGAAGAACGGATTGGAGGCGACGCGGAGAACGCCGAGGAAGTGAAAGAAAGACGCATCGCATGGATGATGCTGATCCTCTCCCCGCTGTCAATGGCGGTGTTGTTCGCATGGGTGACGGCAGGATCGGCACCCGGTCTCGGAGGCCACTCGATGGGTTATCTCCAGGCGACATGCGTCGTCTGGGGGATCATCATGACGGTGGTGCCGATCTTCAGGCTGATCAGGCTTGTCGCGTTGCCCCTGTGGTTCCTTGTTATCATGTATGCGGACATGTACATGTTCCCCGTGACCGTTTGTCTGGGGATGTATCATGATATCTATTGGTGGGCTAACACTACGCATGTAGCGTCATCGATGGTTGTGGCGGCGATAATCCTGCTGGCACTATGTAAGACGGCATCATATTGCCCGCCGCATGTAAACCTCGGCGGGAAAGGCGGCACGATCGCCCTGATGGCATTCCTTTCAATGAGTACGGGGGCGATCTGGGAACTGATGGAGGGATTCACCGACATCATCGCCGGAAGCGATTATATGGTGTACGGCCCGGTCAACTGTATCGGCAATCTGTCCGGAGACTTCATCGGCACTGCCCTAATGGTGCCGATAGCGATGTACATCTTCACAAAATACAGTGTGGGGGAGATCGCATCGAAAGTGCGTCTGGGAAAGAAAAACATCGATGTCAGCAGATAAGTCCGGACAGCGGACATCGAAGGGATCGCAGTTTCATCTATTCGGATCATGATCGCCCGAATGAAGAGACAATGAGAAAGACAAATAACGTCTTCATAACAGTAAAAGAGAAACCCGCGAGGAAAGTGATCATAAAACGCGGGGTGAAAGCAAAGGACTACTTCGAGTATTGCGACGATGTAGGCTGCGGCGTTTGGGAAAAGCTGCGGAGGATCAAAGGCATAAGCGACGAGCCGGTCTCCATGTGGCTTCCGAAAAAGTATATCGAACCTGGCACCTCGGAATATGTCCAAGGTATGGAGGTCTCGGCGGATTACGAAGGAGATGTTCCTGGCGGTTTCGATGTGATAGAACTGCCGGCCGCAAAATATCTGATGTTCCAGGGCGAACCCTTCGAGGATGAGGGATATTGCGAAGCCATCGACGCTTTGTGGAACGCGATAAAAAAATACGACCCAAAGGTCATCGGCTGTGAGTGGGACAACGACAATCCCCGCATTCAGCTGGAGCCTGTCGGCGCACGCGGATATATCGAACTGCTTGCGGTAAAATAATAGAAAAAAGCGGCCGAAAGTAATTTGATACGATCGGTACCGCGTTTATGATCACGCCCAAGCGGCAGGAGGGACCCTATAGTCACGGAACCAGTCGGTGTCCTTCAGTACCCGGTCGTCGCCGCTGCAGGTGATCGTTACTTCCCCTTCTTTCACAGAAAATATGATATTGCCGTTGAGCGACCCATACACATTGCCGCTATAGTTGGTCACAACTGTAGTGACATAGATCTTATCCGTATATTCTGCGACCCTGTCAATGAACTGCTGTGTGGGGAACTGATTCGGAATGGTAGGTGAATATTCCGATGAGCCCGCGCAAGTGCAGATTATGATGTATTCTGGGGTAATTGCCTCCAGCAGTTTCGGATGGGATGACGTCGACGAGCCGTGATGTCCGCCTTTCAGAAGCACGCAATGACCCAAGCCGTCGTGATTTGTTTTATAATAATCGACAAGCGCATCTTCGCCCTCTTTTTCCAGATCTCCGGTGAACAGGTATTGTTTGCCGTTCTGTTTTATCATCACGCAAACAGAATAATTGTTCTCTGTGCTTGATTTGTCTTCGTAATAGCGTTGATATAGGATCTCCATCGTCACGCCCGGGCCCAATTCGTATACGCGCTGTGCACCATTCTTGTTGTTATAGCACTCCAGCGCAGTGTAATGTTCGGTTCCTTCGGCAGACAGCCGGTCCCTTGTCGCCTCGTAGTTGGTGCGGGTGGCGGAAGAGCCGTTTGCCTTGGGATAGTCTATTATCGTCCCTATTTCGAAAGCGTCCAGTACTCCCGTTGTAGAGGTCGTACTGTAAAATCCTGCGATATGGTCTTGGTGTGCGTGCGTTGCTATGACGTATTCTATTTTGTTATCTTGTATGTGTTGGTTGATATAGTCTATTATTGTCGTCGATGAACTCGTGCGCGAACCCGCGTCGATGAGGATATCGATCTCGCCGTAATTGATATAGACGCAATCGCCTGTGAATTTGTTGCCCAGCTCTAAGAAATGGATGCTCAGAGCCTCGTCTTCTATTACTGTCGTGTCATGATCATGTTCGTCTTCGTGTCCGTTCTCCGTGACCAGCAAAATGTAACCGCCTGCAAGCGATAACACGCAGACCAAAAATACAGAAACAACTTTTTTTAACATAAGTATCTCCCACCCGCTCTGAAAACCTCGTCCCGATTGCCCACGGGCATCATCATTTTCATATCAATATCGTTTCACGCTTATTTAACTGGGTCGCACCAGATTTGCTTTTTTTGTTCCGACGAGCATGGACATTTGTTCAATCCCTTCTGAATGTCACTAAAATGCCCCTGCCGAAATCGCTGCCGCCACCGCCGCCCATAAAGGTATAAGTAACAAGGTCCCATCCTTCGGATGCTCTTTTATTTATCAATTCATCTAATTTTGTAACTTCTTCCGGTTCGATCGACGACTTAATGAGTTTGAAGGATACTTTCAAAACTTCGCTTTTGTATCTGTTAATGATACTCACCAAGATATACAGTGTATTTCTCAGCGTTAAACATTTGCATAGATCATAGTAATCGGGGCTGAAAGGATTCGATTGCGCTGTATCGGTCGTATGTGTTTTACCAGAAGGATCTGCCGTAATATTGAGGTTTGACAGGTTGGGTCTGCGGTGAAACGATGTTTTTAACCGCATTTTTGCGGTGAATAATTTATATTCCCAACGCATTGATATTTGTTAATGGCCAAATACATTTATCAAAATGAGAATTGGATCGATTTCACTTGGGAAAATGCTATTGTGAGTGCGGCATTGGGTGAGGTCCGTCTATTGCAGGGAAAGCTGATAGGGCAGACCCATTCGCTTGGCTATGGATCAAAAGAAGAGAGAACTCTTGAGATGTTGACCTATGATGTACTCAAATCGTCGGAGATCGAGGGCGAAAAACTGAATTACGAGCAAGTACGCTCGTCCATAGCGAGGCGTCTGGGAATAAACATGGCTGGGCTTGTACCAGCATCCCGAAATGTGGAAGGGGTTGTGGAAATGTCGCTTGATGCCACCCGGAATTACAAGGGACTGCTCACGGAAGCGCGTCTGTTCAGCTGGCACGCCGCGCTCTTTCAGGCAGGCTACAGCGGAATGCATAAGATCACGGTAGCACAGTACCGCACTGGGGAAGTGCAGGTTGTCTCGGGTGTGATAGGAAAGGAAAAAGTGCATTATGAGGCCGTTGCGGCAAAAGATGTAAAAGAGGAAATGGGTAAGTTCCTTTCATGGCTCAACGATGATAAGATCGTGATCGACGGCGTATTGAAAGCCGCCATTGCGCATTTTTGGTTTGTGATCATTCACCCCTTTGATGACGGCAACGGCCGTATCGCACGGGCGGTCACCGATATGCTGCTTGCCAGAAGTGAGAACAGCTCGGAACGGTTTTACAGTTTATCAAAACAGATACAGCAAGAACGACGTGCATATTATGAAGTTCTCAAAAAGTCGCAGTGCGGCAGCAATATTACAGAATGGCTTGTTTGGTTCCTCACTTGTCTTAAAAGCGCTTTGAAAGAGACCGAAACAAGAATGCAGTATGTCCTGCAAAAGGCTGAGTTCTGGGAAAAACACAAGAACACTCAAATAAACGAGCGCCAGCGTTCAATGATCAACGCACTGTTCGAGGGGTTTGAAGGAAAACTCACCTCTTCAAAATGGGCAAAGATCACTAAGACATCGTCCGATACAGCCTTGCGCGACATAAAAGATCTGGTCGCCAAAGGTATTTTGCGGCAGGAAGAGGCCGGCGGGCGCAGTGTCAGTTATGTACTGATATCCTGAAGAAATGCGGATCAAGATCCGGCTCGTTGGTCTGGAATAGATCGCACAAGCGGCCTAAGGAACTCTGCCTGCAGACGCGGGACTGACCTTCATGGAACGTTCTTTTCAATCTGTTTCCTCATGTGGACGAACCAGAGGTGTTCTGTGATCTTTTCCAGGTCTCCTTCGACGACGTAACCCAATTTTTTGTATAACGATATGTTCTTCTCATCCAAATGCCCGGTCCTGAGAACGAACGCCGAAACATCGAACTCATTCTCGATGGCTGCGATCAATTCGTGTCCGATGCCGCGGTTCTGATGGTCTGGATGCACGATCACTTTGCTTATGCGGCAAACATCCCCTTCCAGACGGCCTCTGGCCGTACCTATTATCTTTCCTTCGCAGACCGCTTTGAGGAACAATTGGCCCCGGGACTCCTCGGCCAGTTCGTCCAGGGTTTGATGTATCGGAGGTATGTCAGGATCATCATATCGTATCGCGTTCTCACGGAATGCGAGCCTCTGGAGAATGAGTATTTCCGGCAGATCGTTCTCGCAGGCTTTCAATATCTCCATTTCTCACTCCCTCCGAGCCTCTTTTTTAAGGATGACAATATGAAAGTACAGTCTTAAATCATTGCTGTCGGAACGGCCCGCAAAGGTGTATTGTAAGAACGGGCCCGAGGGGATCCGAACACCATGTAATTGAAACCTCGATCTGCCAAAGAAGGACCATGCCTTTGAGATCATTTATAATTCATACTAATTTCATGCAAATCATAAATGATTATTTTATCAATTATCTTAACGAATAGTTTATATGCGTTAAATTTATACTTGAACTATAAATTTATCGCAACAGAGGCCTACCATGGATTACATCAAAAGAGCGATCGAACCGATACTTCAGCAAAGCGGACAGACCTTCAAGTCAGTTCTGGTAACGGGGCCGCGCCAAGTAGGTAAGACAACGGTGTTGAAAGAAACTTTCGCAGGGACCTCTCATGTGACATTTGATGATCAGATCTTGCGCAAGAACGCGATCCTGGATCCTGCTTTGTTCATACGGGACAATCCCCCGCCGCTGATAATAGACGAGGTACAATACGTGCCGGAAATATTCCCGGAGATAAAACGGATATGTGACAGCAATAAAGAGTATGGCCGTTATTACATCACAGGAAGCCAGAAATATCACCTGATGGAGAATGTTACCGAAAGTCTTGCCGGCAGAATAGCGATACACGAGCTTCAAGGATTATCTATGCGCGAGATCAAAACTGTCGATTTCAACAGACATTTTGTCCCTACGAACGAGTATTTTGCAGAAAGAAAAGCGGTCCTTTCAAAGTACGATGACATCTGGCAACGGATCCATCGCGGATTCAATCCGGAGTTACAGTTTCCGGATATGGACTGGCAGACCTATTGGTCAAGCTATGTTCAGACCTATATGGAGAGAGACGTAAGTAAGATGATCAATGTGAAAGATAAGACGGCATTCACCACATTCCTGACGGCAATGGCCGCTAGAACCGGTCAGCTGCTGAATTATTCGGCCATTGCCGACGAGGTTGGGAAGACGGTAGCGACGATAAAAGATTGGACATCTGTGTTGCAGGCATCAGGCCTTATTTTTCTTTTGCAGCCATACAGTTCTTCTGCGCTAAAAAGAGCGATCAAAACTCCGAAGGTATACTTCCGTGATACGGGGCTTGCATGCTATTTGACCCGTTGGTTGACTCCCGAAACACTGCGCGCAAGTGCGATGAACGGCAACATGTTCGAAACGTTCGTCGTAAGCGAGATACTGAAATCGTTCTCGAACGCCGGCGAAGATCATCGGTTCAGTGTGTTCTATTACAGAGGCAGAGATAAGAAACGGGTCCGCCGGAACGGTGTGACGGAGACGTACGGGAGTGAGATCGATATGATCATTCACGAGAACGGGACGCTTTACCCCATCGAGATAAAGATGAGTTCGAATCCCGATGCATCCATGGCGGGTGCGTTCGATGTTCTTGACTTAGACAGTACCAAGGTTCGAGGGAAAGGTGCGATAATCTGTCTTTATGAAAATCTCGTTAGTTTGAGAGAGGATCTGGTCGCTGTGCCGATAGAATATATCTGAGCAGAATGCACTTAAGCGGCCCGAATGGTTCCGAACGCAGTGTAAGGCCCTTATCATTCGTGGGAAATAATAGTAATAAATACTTGCTGGCCAACACATAGTATAATGTTGAGAAGAAAGATCACAGATTTTCTTCTGAAATTTTACGTTGATGAAAAAGGAGTGGAGCATTATCCCTTGTTTGCTGTTGCTTTCCTGTTCAGGACCGATATCGACAAATTAATGGCGAACAAACGGGCCTGAAGGGATCTGATGTCATCGAACATTTCCAACGAATAATTTATATGTGTAAAATTTAGGTTCTGTTGTCAACTTGAGTTTGACAGTCGATTCATCAAAATATAGACGTTAATGTTGTTTTTACACGTTATCCTCGCAGGAATCGAATATATTATACTATCTGTCAAATGGACCCATCCAGCAGTTTAC
>JAISPV010000081.1 GCA_031274665.1 Candidatus Methanoplasma sp.
CTGGCCGCGATCTCCCCCATCCTCACACCTCTTCTGAACCACTCGCTTTCTCTCTGAATATTATCCTCATTGGGGCCAGTATCTTCTCTTTCAGTTCATCCATGCCTTCGCCGGTCTCGACCGAGAAACCGGTGTTCTCTCCGTGCCTGTCGAGGATGTCGCTTTTGCTCTCGGCAACTATTATCGGGACGCCGGAGAAGTTCTTCTTTACCGCGCCGAGGAGGGCGTTCTGTTTTTCCATGGAGTAGCCGCAGGTCTCCGAAGGGTCCAGAATGAAGACCATCACGTCGGTCAGGTATCTTAAGGCGAGGACCGCCTGCTTCTCGATATCGTTCCTGTCCTCGAACTCCCTGTCTAGCAGCCCGGGAGTGTCTATGATCTGGAACATCCTCCAATCGTCTTTGATGTGTCCTATGACTATACCTTTGGTCGTAAAGGGGTACGGCGCTATCTCCGGGGCGGCGGTGCTAAGTTCAGCCACCAGGCTGCTTTTCCCCACATTCGGAAAGCCGGCTATCACGACGGTCGGCACATTGGGGTCCACCGCCGGAAGCTTTCTGAATTTGTTCTTTGCCTCTTGCAGGAAGAGAAGGTCCTCGTTTACCCTTTTTATATGGGACGACATCCTTCCGTAGAAGCTGTTCTTGATGCTGTCAATCGTCTTCGGGTCTTTCGTTCCTTTGATCTCTCTCAGGGACTCGTTCTTAAGCTTCTCGATCCTGTTGGAGGCCCAATTCAAGGCGCCCAGCGCCTTTTTGTATCTGTCGATGCCTATCACAAGATCGATTAGCTCCGGAAGGAAGTCCTCTTCTTTATCGACCCTCGGGAATTTGTTGATGTAGCCGTCGAGCGTCGCAGTGACGATGTCACCTGAAGCGGTGACCTTGGCCAAAGCGGTCTTCTTCTTTCCGTCCAGTGCATCGGACCCTTTCTTTGAGATCTTCGACGCTCTCTTGAACGACTTGTCCATAAGTTCGTCCGCAGATAGGACTGTCGGTATCCTGAAACTCGCCCCCGGCATGGAAAGGTTATATGCATCGTCTATAATTAAACATGGATGTTCTCCTTTTTTGTTATGTATCATTCACCCCCGCATCATATTTTGTAAAAACGGCATGCATTAACCAGAGGTCCGAGTCCAGGTTCTTGTCCGCTTTCAGTACGGAAGGGAGCAGAACGCTCGGGGCATCCATTATCACCACTCCTGCAGTGACCTTCCATTCTCCCAGATCTGAACCGACAAGCCTGCACAGACCCGCTGCGTTGGTATCGACGTGGATCCCGAGCTTGGTAAGCGGATAAGGGTCGAGGATCTTCAAAAATGAAGGCGTAGTAAGTCCGGCATAGATCGTCACACCCAGATACAGATGGTCGGCAAAGACCTCTTTCGGCCTGATGCCGTAGGGGTTCTCTATGTTGAGAAGGATCGATTCGATCTCTCCGATGAGATATTTCAATCCCTCCCCGACGAATTCGGAATCAACGGACAACGCGATGCGCACCCCCGTACAGACAACGGATCCCGCATCCCTGATGTCCAGGGACACGAAAATACTGGCCTCGACGATACAGGCCGACATAATATCTATCCCTTCGTTGATAGCGTCGACGATCGCCGTCTGGAAGAACACGGAAAGGTCATCGGTGCTTTTCAGGGATTTTGTGGTGTCGAAGACCTTAAGGACCGATGCCTGCAAAATATTGAGCATGTGCACCTTCACCGAACTTCCGCCGAATATTCCGCCGCAGTTGCTTGCACCGGGAGTACCGACGGCAAACACCCACTCCTTTGCACCGTCCGCCACCCTCTGCCAGGTGTAATCGTTGTCCTTGGTGTCTTTTTTGGCCGGTGTCCTGTCGACCTCCTTCCCGTCGGGGGACCTCAATATGACACATTCTCCCTCCGGGATCAGAGCGGAACCGTCGTTGTTGAGGAAGGCCCCAGGAAGGTATACGACCGCCCTCCCCCAGGGGGATAACGTCAGATCGGTTATGGTGTGGACCTTCTTAACGGGGTCGGAGCCTGCGTGGATGGTATAGCCGCCCAGATCGACGCTGGACCCTGTCGCGTTGTAGAGCTCGACCCACTCGTTGTCCCTATCCGGTCCCGGAGGGTTCAGTTCGAACTCGTTGATCAGTATCCCCCTGTCATACGGGATACTGTACTTCAGGTCTATCCCGGCGTCTATCGACGCCTTCAGACCCGGTACCGGAAGCGGGATGCTCGAAAGCACCGCCCCCACGACAGGTATGTCGCAAAGAGAGAATTCCGCATGCTGGTATTGAACAAGGTACGGAAGGGCCACATCAAGCTGCACTCCACGGACATGCCCGTTCAAGCAGAGCATTTGGTCGCTCGATCTCATAAGCGGGTCGATGTCAGCGATGACACTCCAATCGTTGCCGGAGACCTCGCCGCCGCCGGAGAGCAGCAGTTCTCTGTCCGCACCGGAGCCCTTCTGTTTGATCGTCATGGTACCGGACACGAGCAGTTTGCAGACGGTGCAGCTCATTGTAACGGTCAGCAGGGTCTTGATGTTGTCGGCCGGAGGAGGGCCGTCCGTTGTCAGTTTGATGGAAAATCCCATGTACGTGAATCCGACCGCCTGTTTCGACGCTTCCTTCTGCTGGACGGCGCCGACCGCCGCCAGCATCGCGAGATCGCACAGTTTGCCGAGCTTCTCTTCGACGAACTTGGCAAGAAGCCCGAGCGGCTCCATCAATGCGTTGTACAGTTTATCTATCACGGACGTGAGATATTTTGCGAACTCGAACAACCCGGAGTTCAGTATCGTGACGGCGTCTATTATCATCGATATTATCATGCGCAGAGGCTCCAGGAACGGAGCGAGAAGTTTGACGAGCGTGTTCCAGACATCTTCCAGAAGGGTGTTGCTGGGCCTGTAGTCTCTGACCCCTGCCAGCTCCCAGCCGCTTGCGACGATGATCTTTATTTCCAGATCTACTTCCGAGGACCCCCTGAACACAGAATCGCAGATACCCAGCGCGCGCTCGACGACCCCCGCGCTCTTTACTGTATATTCGATGCTGTCCTCCACGGTTATTGAGAAGGCTGTCGAGTACGAAGCGCCGTAGTTCTCGCTGAAGCCCACATAATGAACGCAATCGCGGAGGTTGTCGTTGGGGCCTTTGATGTTCACCTTCGGCGATGACGAAACGGATATGGACAATCTTTCGACGGAAGTGTTCCTGTCCGACCCGACGAACCTGAAGTTGTCGGTGCCGGGGAGGTCGGTCAGCCCGCTGTATCCGTTGATGTTCGTGTTCTCGACGGCTTCGCGGCACAGCATCCTGATCATCTCAGGGACGTTCATCGTGATGTCGATGAAAAGAACACCCGCCCCGAATATCGCCGTGCAGATGTCCTTGAGGATACAGGACCTTCCTGCCGGCACCTCTGTGAGCGTCATCAGACCGTTCATACAGTCGTCGACGGCCCTTTCGTAATCGGAGACCGCTCTTCTGACCGCGTCGCCGCCGATCAGGATATCGGTGACATTGCCGAGATCGCTGCCGCTGTATTCGATACCGCTGTCATCAAAGAATTTGATCAGGGCAGACCCGACGGAGGACCTGACATTCTCCCTGAAGGCGCAGACGCCGTAGATATTATCGCGGCCGTCCGCGATGACCTTGTAGATGGCGGCGTAGAACGGGTCAGATATCCTCTGGTCCCTGATGGCGCTTGTCATGATCCTTTCTATTTCCTGGTCCCCGCCCCTCAGGGCTTTGTCCACTGTTTTTCCGAGGGTCACCATGAAGGTCTCGCTGTCCTTCGGGTCTATCGGTATCCGGATGGTACCGAGCGCCTTCGAGCTCCCGATACATACTGCCGCGGAATTGATGACGTTCCTTATCCATTCCCTTATCTCGTTGGTCTCATCCATGTAGTGGCCTTTGAATTTGGATATGCCCTCCCACCCCATCAGATCGACCGACGGATAAGCGGGGGAGACGGTCAGCGAGGGTACTTTTATGTTCTTGTTGTTGATCGTGACGTTTATCTCAGAGGTCTTTATCGAAACCGATCTCCCTGTAAAAAGACGGCTGTACCTGTCGATGTCAAGCCCGTTGTCGCGCATCACCCGCTCTATGTACGGTGCGGCAGAGAACTCGTTCGTTCCGGTAAAGAATCCGACCAAAGAGTCCCAGGCGTTCTGGAGGCCGTCTGTGAACCAGTCGGCCATATCGATGACCTGATTGCCGTAAAGATAGTCGAACCACCTCAGTGCCAGAGTGTCCGCGATCGAGATGAGTGCCTGTGAATACACCGCAGAAAGATCCAGCTCGATGAACCCATCCTCTGAGACGAAGATATCCGCGATGTCGATACGCTCGATATCTTTGCCGAGGCCCTCGGACGGGCAGCGGAACACCAGCAGTTCAAGCACCTTCATCGAACTCTCATACGAGGATGTGACATCCGCGGGAGTTATTATCGACATGGTCCCCATGCTTCCGTACTCAGCAAGCGCACCGTATCCGTTCAGCACCCTGTATTGGGCAAGGGCGGTCAGCTGATGGGCCATCATCTGCGACAAAGCGGAACCCTCGCCGGAGACCATGACGTCGAACAGCGATCCCTTCTCGGCGACGAGCGGCAGAGCGCAGGTACCGTCGGTGGAGATCGCGGTCGTCCTTACCGAGGTCCCCGATCCGGAGATGAACCTTGCCGTGTAGTGTCCGGTCGCTTTGAGGTACGAAGGCGTGTATCCGTCGACGAAAGCATCAGAAGAGGCCAGTTTGAGGGGTTCTGCCTCAAGGACGAAATCGAAGTCAATGATGGTGACCGAGACGCCGCGGTCCATGTAAGGGAAGTTCGACCGCATCCACGCGCTCGACCGTTCTTTGAACGCCTTCGCCCTTTTCTCAAGCGACCCGCCGTCGGGGTCCGTACTGATGCTGAAGATCAGTTCCCCGAGCCCTCTTTCCACGGTCGTCTTTGTGCTCTCTATCGCCGAGTCCAGCGAACCCAGCTCCGTTACGATGTTGTCCGCCGTCTCTTTGATGTCGTTCACCTGCGTGAACATCACCGCGTAAGCAGACCCCAGTATCAGCAGCACCACGCCGATCACCACGAACGGCATGCTGCCGTCCTTTGACCTTTTGATTCTCTTGACGGATCGTCTCATACATATTCCTGAAAGACCACCTCCCGGCGCCCTGATATAAGGGGGGAATTACAGTTAGCGGGGTAGCGGCACCCGTCCGTTTCACAAATTATTATAAATCTCAAATAAGTCTCAGGGATGGTAACAATGACTTCCACAATGCGGAATTATGCAGTTAAGAAGGGGCTTCCGAAGGATACGAAGTCTGTGTGCCCGGAATGCGGGAAGATCCTCACCGCTACCTTGTATGACAAGGGCGGCAAGGTCTTCATG
>JAISPV010000002.1 GCA_031274665.1 Candidatus Methanoplasma sp.
GCAAAATATGTCATGTCAATGAACATTCTGATCATTTTAGCGGCAACGCTGTTCGCATCCGTCGCAATTGTATCAGAGTTTGAGGAAAGAACCGCCCTCATATTATTCACAAGGCCGATAAAGAAGACATCGATATTTCTCGGGAAGATCTTGGGTTGTATCATATTAGAAACAGTGATGATAGCAGTATTCTATGCTGGCATGGCCGTTGTATCGCTGATCGTTGCAGGATCTTTACCCAGTGAGCTTCTTGTCTCATTCGGTATAGCTTTCCTCTTCATAGTGGCGGCATCGGGCGTAGCGATATTCATAAGTTCAATCATGAAAAAAGGAAGCACATGCGCGATCCTAGCATTCGTATTCCTGTTGCTGATCCTGCCGATTATTTCCAGTGTGATAAGTCAGTCAACGAGCATCGATCCGTGGTTCATGCTTGATAAGGCATCTGATGCAATTTCCACAAGCATACCAGAATATGTGACCAATATGAATGAGATGATGCAGAACCTTATTGATCATATGGGACTGCCGCCCGAGATGGTGGAACAAATGATGATATCTGCACCAGATCTTGTAAAGACGACTGTAGCCATGATAGGATGGAGCGTCGTATCCCTGGTGTTGGCATGGATAGCATTCATCAGAAGGGAGTTCTGATCAAAGACATCTGAGTATCCTGGCAGGATTCCCGGCAACAATGGTGTCGGGCGGGACGTCCTTCGTGACGACGGAGCCGGCTCCCACAACGGAGCGGGCCCCGATGGTCACACCCGGAAGGACGATGACGCCCGCACCCATCCAAACATCTTCCTCTATTCTTATCGGGTCGCAGCTCACGGACCAGTCCCTTCTTTTTTCTGCATTGAGCGGATGTTTTGCGGTGACGATCTTTGTTCCGGGGCCGATGAGCACATTGTCCCCGATGGATATCTCTCCGGTGTCCAGAAGGATGCAGTCGTAGTTGATCAGCACATTCTTCCCCAATTTGATATTGGTCCCGATATCGCAATGGAAGGGAGGGACCACCTTCGTACGTTCATCCACTTGGTAGCCCAAAAGGTCGGAAAGCGCGGCCCTTCTTTCCTCTGCTGAAAAAGGGGTTGTGTTGTACCTGATCCTTTTCTCTACACATTCGGTCAATGCCCTGTCGTAATCGACATGGTCGGGTGAGTTCCTCCCCACATCACCGCCCGATCGAAGTATGTCCCATACCGCAGATCTCTCCATAAGGCATCATCGTTCAAAGGATTAATTAACCCTTACCTGCGGCAAAGCGGGCAGAACGATCGAAAGAGAAAGCAAAAAAGATCGGGGAACCCCCATTCGGGCCAACTGTTCGAACGAACACGCACTCAGATCGGGTCTTGGAAGATAAGCTGCACGTCATACTCCCCGCCGGGGTTGATATCAACATTCTCGGTAAGCCTGTACCCCCGTTCATGTCCGTACATATCCTTGGCCATCGCCTCAACGATGACCATCCGTTCCTTTTTCGTCGTCTTTACAACGTACGTTTCTATGACGTCATAAGCCCTTTGGCCTACTTTTTCTTGTTGATACACTTCTATCCCGTCGATGTAAACGAAGAGGCGCAGGTCAGTGACAGCATAGAACTGGACATTATAGTTGATCGTAGCTTCTTCGGTCTTCTCCTCGCTTTTTTCTTCCTCAACAAGATAAACACCGATGGCAGCGACCACCATGACCCCGATAATGATCACAACAGCCATGGCTATTGTTATTGATCCCTTCATTTGCTTCCCAACCTGACCTATTTTTTCCTAAGTTCATCCGCGTCTCTCTCAGCCGCAAGACCAACTAGTATATTAAGTATATATGAGTATAAAATATCGTCTAAGAAGTATATACGGCCTTGGATTCAAAATGAATAAGAAGAGGGCCGGGGAAATTCCCCGGCCGCGAGGCCGATCGGTGCATCAGAAAGTATCGGATCGGGAGTAAAAATGCGGGAAATGAATGGTCCCCACCCCCAGATTTGAACCGGGGACCTGCTGATTTCAGCGGCTGTATCGGATCTCTCCGAGAACACTCTACAGTCAGCCGCTCTGGCCAGGCTGAGCTAGGCGGGGTAGAAACAGGATAATAGATAGGATATTTAAATGTAAGCACTTAAAAAACATTATCCTATGTAGCCCAGGTCTTGGCGGTCGCGTCCTTCGATCGCTTTGACCTTGGCGGTAAGCTCGTCGATCTGCTCCGATTTGTCCCGAAGTTCTTTAAGGTCTATTTCAACGCCCAATTTTTTCACCAGCACGTTGACCACCGCCATCGCGCTCTTGTGATCGATGAAGTATCCGGAGGTCTCTCCCATCAGGCATATGGATGGTATGCCGTGTATTTTCCCGAGCCCGACGAAGACCCCGCTGGCACCTATTATCCCGGCGCTCGGGTCTCCCGGAGGGAATTCTACTCCGTAACCTATGTATTCTTTCTTTATCTTCAGGTCTGTCACCGCTCCGAACACACGGGGGGACTCTACCATCATGCCTGTGCCGTATCCGCCGAGGGTAATGGTCTCTGCCGCACCGTATCCGATGACGATGTCCAGGATGTCTCTGCAAAGTTCGAATTGTCCTTCCTGGGTCGAGCCCTGGCAATCCCCCCTGAGGAATATGATGTCCCGGCCGTTGACGTCCTTTGCGCACCAGAGCTGATTGTTCAACAGTTCGACGATGTTCTCGTTGTCGAGCAGTACTTGGGAAGGGAAATGTTTAGAATAGATCGTCGCAAACTTTTCCGCCTTGAGAGAATCTGCGAGGAAATCTCCGGCCGTTTTGCCTACATTGCCTATTCCTGGAAGGCACTCGATGAAAAGAGGGTCCTTCAGAGACGGTTTGCTGTCATAGATGACGATACTTTCCATTTTCCCCATACTCCTCAATAATTGCTTTTCTTCTGTAATCACCGTAACGGTCAACCGGCGAGAATCTCATCGGCGCCGGGCTCGTCACAGCGGACCCGCAGGACGGACATTCGCTGCTCAGTGTATACCTGCCGCATGAAGTGCATTTTCTTAAGACAGATCTCATTTCACTTACTCTCGCGTTTGAGAGAGACGACCCCTCCGGCGGCCGTGAACTCGTTCATGGCCTTGGTGGTCACCTTTTTCATGATATCTTCTGCATCTTTGTATTCGCTTGCGGTCACGACCACTCTGTATTTCGGCGAACCGATGGAAGTGATCACCGCATTTGCGCCTTCGGCCGCTTTGAGTCCCGCCATGAGCGCTTTCTTGATCAGTTCTATCCCGTTCGGCGCCGGGGAGGTCATCTCCAGAACGCTGTCTATCTCGACAAAGGGCGGCGTCACGTTCTCCTTTGCGACCTCTATGAACGTCCCGGTCCATTCCCCGAAGAACTCTTCGTTAAAATCATCCGGATAAGCGACCGCCGACTCAAAGGCTCCGTAAAGCGTCTCGTACACTTCGAGGAGGTCTTTTGCGAACATGTCGTACGCAGCGTCGACCGAGACCGACATGCGCTCCGCAATTATCTCAACAAGTTTCTCGGCCTTGTTCTCATTTTTCCATTGCTGGATCTTCTCTCTTTTCTGATGATCGTTGACCGATTTGAGGGAAAGGTCGATGTGGCCTTTTGAGGAATCTACGCCCAGAACCTTGCAGACTGTCTTCTGCCCTTCCCTTATGTAGTCCCTGATGTACTTTACCCAGCCTGTGGCTACATCCCTGACGTGAACGAATCCTTCCTTTCCGTCATACTCGTCCAAAGTGACGAAAGCACCGAAGTTCTTCACACTTGTCACGGTGCAGACGACGAGTTCTCCGTTCTCGGGAAAGCCTTTGGCCCTTGACATCAGCCGACTACCTCGATTACCTCGCCCTTGATGTCTCCGATGCCGCCTTTGGGCACGACAAGGACGGAGCCGCATACGTGGCAGCTTACTTTGGTGGCCGCCTTTCTGAACACGATCTGTTCATTCCCGCAGTCGGGGCATTTTACTTTTATGAAATCGCCGGTCATGTGATCACTCCGTAAGTTCGAACTTCTTTGCCCTTATACATGAGGTAAGGTGGGCTTTCTTGCAGGTCTCGCATCTGAACCTGATGTTCACTCTCTTTGTGGGCTTTTCTCTGCCTTCCGGCTTCGGTCTCGGGAAACCTCCGTATCCTGACGTTGCTTTCCTGAATCTTCTCTGACCCCATTTGAGCTCGCTCGCTCTCTTTTTCTTTACCCTTTCCACACCATGCAAGGTGTGAGTCTTGCAGAACGGGCAATATGTTTTGATAGTTCTGGGCATTTTCATATTAATCACCTGAAGTGAAACTGAACGCGCTATTATCGAGGTAATATTAAAACCTCACCCTTTTGCTTATAATAAATGAGGGGGCACTCACTCCATCTTTGTCACTGTGCCGTCGGGGTGCGATATCAAGACCACATCGGCGGTATTTAGGAACAGCCCGTTATCCACCACGCCGGGTATGATGTTCAGTCTGGTCTCAAGGAAGAAGGGGTTATCGATCGGCCCGAACATGCAGTCATAGATGTAATTGCCCGCATCCGTCCTGAATGCTATGTTCCCCGGCGTTGTTCTCAGCGTCGCTTTGCACCCCTGCCGCTCCAAGGCGTAGGCGGCCTTCGTGTGGCCGTACGGGATGACCTCCACAGGCAGCGGCGTCCTCACACCCAGTTTGTCGACGAGCTTGGATTCGTCGACGATTATCACCTCCGTCAGACTTGCAGCGGCGACGATCTTCTCTCTCAGAAGGGCGCCGCCGAGTCCTTTGATAAGCTGTTTTTGAGGGTCCACCTCATCCGCCCCGTCGATCGTCACATCGATGTGGTCGACGTCGTTGATATCGTACAACTCAAGTCCGAGCCTCTGTGCCAGATCGGCGGTCCGCTGAGACGTCGCGACGCATTTCAGCTTAAGCCCTTTGCCGGCAAGCTCCCCGATCCTTCGAACTGCGTATTCCGAAGTAGACCCGGTCCCGAGCCCGACTGTCATTCCGTCTTTAACATGATCGTTGACCGCTCTCTCCGCAACGATCTTCTTCAGGTCAGGGTCGTTCAAGGCCATTGTCTCTATCTCGGAGGTAAAGACAATGAATTGAATATTTATCTTCTTTCCCGCGAATGCCGTTGAATA
>JAISPV010000001.1 GCA_031274665.1 Candidatus Methanoplasma sp.
ATACTTCCGGGAGGAGCAAAATCCGAAGTGTTCTCCGGTACCGTGAAGACGTCAACGAATCTTAACTCCGATCCGGTGCACATGTTGCTACACAGTTTAAGACTCGGAATATCGACCGGCCTTTTCGGACTGACGCTGACCAATCTGCTGAACGATGTGGTAATAGGAGAACCGGAGATACGCATGGCACCCGTTGGGTTGCGTGTGATCGACCCCGATTACATCAACATCATGATTACCGGGCATCAGCACTCGAGGTTCTCGTACCTGCAAGATCGTCTGATACAGGACGATGTGGTAAAGAAGGCCGTCGCCGCCGGAGCGAAAGGATTCAAGATAGTGGGATGCACGTGTGTCGGTCAAGATATGCAGCTGCGCGGTGCCCACTGCACAAAGATATACAACGGCCATGCGGGTAACAACTTCACAAGCGAAGCGATCCTTGCCACCGGCGCCATAGACGCAGTGATATCAGAATTCAACTGCACCCTTCCGGGAATAGAACCGATATGCGACGAACTGAAGATAAAGCAGATATGCGTGGATCCCGTGGCAAAGAAAGCGAACGCGATATTGAAGGAATTCACGTTCGAAACGCGCACGTCCGTCGTGGACGAGATAATCGACGAGATACTGGGGTCATACAAGGCGCGCCGCAGCTCCGTACCGATGAAACTGCTGCCCGAACACGGGAACAGCAATTCTTTGACGGGAGTGAGCGAAGTTTCGCTGAAAGCTTTCCTCGGCAATTCGTGGAAACCGCTGATCGATCTGATAGCCGCGGGCACGATAAAAGGATTGGCCGGCGTTGTCGGATGCTCCAATCTGGTGTCGGGAGGTCACGACGTACTGACAGTGGAATTGACAAAGGAACTGATCGCGAAGGACATTCTCGTTCTGACCGCGGGATGTTCTTCGGGCGGTATAGAGAACTGCGGCCTTATGATGCCGGAAGCGGCCGAGCTAGCGGGACCGGGCTTAAAGGCGGTGTGCAAACAGCTAGGGATACCGCCTGTGCTGAACTTCGGCCCGTGCCTTGCCATCGGACGTCTGGAGATCGTGGCAACAGAGGTCGCGGAAGCGTTGGGTGTGGACCTTCCGAAGCTTCCGCTCGTATTGTCGGCGGCGCAGTGGCTTGAAGAACAGGCGCTTGCGGACGGTGCGTTCGGGCTTGCGCTCGGACTGCCGTTACACTTGGGCGTTCCGCCGTTCGTCACCGGAAGCGACCTGATCGTGAAGGTGCTTTGCGAAGATATGAGATCCCTGACGGGAGGGCATGTGTTCATCAACGGCGACGCGGCCGAATCGGCAAAGATGTTCGAGGAAATAATCCTTCAGAAGCGCAAAGATCTCGGTCTGCCGTAGAACAGCGGATAGAATGAAAAAAAGGAAGTTCCCGCGTCTTAAAGGGGGGATGCGGGAACACCCTCAAACCGAGCGGCCGGCGGATCGGCAACGGTCCTCCGCCCGTTCGGCCGTAACTTCCCGTCAACACACTGTCAATTTCCTAAAAGACAAAACATGAAACTCGTCTCTAAAAAGACAAAACATGAAACTTATTTATATATGAATTACATATTATGTCTATGTACTCCCAATCAGAGATGCAGATGCTCTCTCACATAGGCAGCGGTGCCGTTACCGTACCGGAATTGTCAGAGGCTGCAAAGTTAAGCAAAGTGCAGGTATACAGGATCATAGCGTCCCTGCAGGAAAAGAAAGCCATCCGTTTAGAGAGAGGAGAGATAGTCTTTCTGGACCAGCCGTACATGTACACACTGACGAACATAATGCACGACGCGGCGGCATCCACCATTCTCCTGGCGGGGAACGGTTTGGATATCATAAGAGAGATGCGCGAGCCGAGAACGGCGGCGGAGGTGGCGGAGAAGCTTGATATCAGCCAAAGGACCGTGTCCCGCGCGATAAGGAGAATGAGAGATGTCAGCATGCTGTCGAAGGACGGCGACAGGTACACGATAAACGACAGGATATGGCCGGAACTGAAGACCTTGGCGAACAGATACGCGGACCATTCGGGATCTTTCGACGCACGCGTCCCTCTAGGTTCCAGGATATATTTCAAATCAAGATCGTTGGTAGTGTTCTCCGATGACAGGAACCTCAAGTATACGAAGACGGCATTCTCCCGTATCAGCGAGTACGGCGTCAGGGTATACCTCCTTACGCAGTATTACTGCACCCTTCCGGAACCGATCACGATCCGCGATATATTTTTGCATTGTCTTGAGATCATCTCAGCGGAAAAAGAATGGAGGCTGAGGATGTTCGCCCTGATATTTTACAAAAAACACAGGGATGAATTGAAGAACATCGATCATCCGATGAGGGAAGAGATGGACCTTGTGCTTCAGACGAAAGTAGGTAAGGTGAACGGATGGGTGCCTTTGAAGGAAATGCAGGAACGTGCCGAGATGTATGAGGTCGATCTCTATGATAACTGAATATTCGCAGATACAGGAACTGTTCGTCGAACTCGACGCTCACATGTCTGAAAGGACGACAATATACATGATCGGCGGCGGGGCACTGATGAGATGGAAAATGAAACCCCAGACAAAAGATATCGACATTGTCGTGGATTCGGAGGCGGAATTTGACAGGACGGAGGACGCATTCCGTGCGGCCGGGTTCAAAACGACCCTTCCGACCAAAGGATATGAAAGGCTGGCAATATCGCAGATATTGATGCGTGACGATTTCAGAGTGGACCTTTTCTGCACAAAGGTATGCGGCCGTTTATCTTTATCGGAGGGTATGAAAGAACGCTCGGCCATAGACAGCATAGGAGCAAAGAACATATATCTCTTCACCTGTTCGCCGGAGGACATATTCCTGTTCAAAACGATGACGGAAAGAGAAGGCGACTATGATGATTGTGTTAACATAATCAACAGTACGATCAGTAATAAGAAGGTCTTCAAATGGCCCGTCATTCTGAACGAGGCCCGGGAGCAATCCAAAATAGGACAGGAGGTATGGATCACATGGATCACGGACAGGCTCGAAGAATTTACGGACAGAGGGTTGAACATCCCGATACTGGCTGAGATGATACCACTTGCTGACGAGTACATCGCGGAATGGGAACGCGGCCTTCTGTCCAGGAATCCCGAACAGGCATGACGTCTTTCTCGGCGCAGATCGGTAACGGACAAAAGGAAGCTATGAAAAAAGTGTCGTTCCGGATCGACAACGATATGTCTGATGAACAGTACAGAATTAACACGAAAAAACGACATGTCCAGAGGCAAGATGTGGGCCTAGTCGGATTTGAACCGACGACCATCCGGTTATGAGCCGGACGCTCCACCGAACTAAGCTATAGGCCCGTGAGAGTTATGGCGCCGTTGCACGGGTTCGAACCGGGGACCTTGTGATTAACAGTCACACGCTCTACCTGCTGAGCTACAACGGCAGTGAGTTGGCGAAAGAATGGCATATATTAAAGCGTTACGTTCTCGGAATGAGCGCTCTGATGGCATCGATCCTCTTCCAGAGATCGTCCAGCGACGTCTCCATGGAGGCCATGAAATCCTCGTATCTGTCAGTTACTTTAGCACCCTCGTTCGACGGTAAGATAAGATCCTCCTGCTCCAAAAGTCTCAATGAATATCTGACCTTATGCTTCGGTATGCCGAGTATCTCCGACAATCGTATTATGCCCGCGGGCTGATTCTCCTTGACCGTCCTCAGCATTATGATGTGACGTTCGATCAGTTCGATCTCC
>JAISPV010000025.1 GCA_031274665.1 Candidatus Methanoplasma sp.
GCGCCTTTCCGAGATGCCCTGCCGCCTGTGCGGAGATCGTCGATAGTTCTCCCGCCAGAACGGTCACTGCGACAATTTCTGCAAGCTTCTTTGCTTTCTCATCACCGAGGCAGCCGATCATCGCAAGCGCTTCCGATTGCGATGGCAGCCGAGTGCCGCCCCCTACGGTCCCCACTTCGACGGAAGGCATCCTGACCGCGATATACAGATCGCCGTCGACGTTCTCGCACATCGTGGTGGTCATGCTTCCGCTGACTATCTGTGCCGGGTCCTGTCCTGTGGCGATGAATATCGCAGCTACCATGTTCGCCGCATGTGCATTCGCCCCCAAGGTCACTGAAAGCGAACTCCCGATGAGGTTCTTCCTTATGCTTGTCTCTACGATAGACTCGGTCGAGGCGTGAAGCCTCTTCTCGACGATCTCTTTCGGGATCAGCGCTTCTGCGATGACACTTTTTCCCCTGCCTTTGATCATATTTATTGCGGCCGGTTTTTTATCGGTGCACATATTTCCGGACACCGACACCAGCACTGCACCGGTGCGGTTCTCTATCTCCTTGCAGACGGCCTCGGTGGCGATCGTGGCCATGTTCATCCCCATGGCGTCGCCGGTCTCATAAGCGAAACGTATGAAGAGGTTCCTTCCCGCAGGGTATGATTCGATCGAGACAAGTTTTCCGTGGTTAGTGGTGGTTTCCACAACCGAAGAGAGTAACTTCATGTTGCCGTCGATCCACTGCATGATCTGTGCGCAATGGTCGACACCGTTCGTCCTGAAAACGGGTGCCCTGGTCATCCCGTCCTGAAAGATCTTCACTCTGGCGCCGCCGCCGTCATTGATGACTGACATCCCTCTCGAAATGGATGCAGTGAGCGCACCCTCAGTGGTTGCCAGAGGTATGATGAACTCCCCTTTGGCGTGATCCCCCCTTATTAAGACCGGGCCGGAAAAACCCAGAGGTAACTGTGTCGCGCCGATCATGTTCTCGATATTCTTGGAAGCCTTTTCCGCGTTAAAACAAAATTTAGAGATGCTTTCGAGATTGGTCCCGGTGAATTCTTCCACCGCTTTCCGTCTTTCATCAACGTCAGCGTGGGTATATCCTCTGTTCTTCAGACCTCTCCTTTCTTCCATGCTGTCTACATCATTTTGGTGATAATAAAATTATCGAACATGAAAAATGATTATCCGGAATTAAAGAAAATGCTGTTGAAGGGCGCGAATACATCCATATCGAGATATGCAGATACGAATGCGCGGGAAACAAGGGCCGAGGTTGGTTGGATGTTAAGATCAACGCCGACGAGTTCGGCAACCCTCTGCCGCCTTATGCTCTCCCGGCTGACGGTGCTCAATGAACCGTCAGGACTTCGACGAACTCGCTGAAAAAAAGCAGTACGTATATCACCGCAGGCACTTCGCCGCGGTAAGAAGCATAGAGAACTCTTTCCGCATTGCAGAGAAGAACATCATACGCGACCTGTCGAAGTACATGCCGCCGTCGGTCGTCGACCCCGAGACATGGCTCAAACTCAACGCCGGACCGGATGCACTTGCCAACCTCAGAAGGAAGGCGATGGAACTCCCGGAGCCTCAGCGTTCCGCGTGGCTCGCAAGGCTCGATAAACCGTCATGGCGGGCGCAGATCAGCAACAAGAACGCTCTGTACAAGCGCATCGACATGGAAGGCCTCACCGCACAGAGGACCATCAACGACACCCTTAACAAGACCCTCAGAGGGGTAGCTGCCGAGGGATATACCCGCCAGATGTTCGAGGTCCAAAAGGACGTTGATGTTGGTTGGTCGTTCGACCTCCCGAACACTCAGCAGGCGGACGCGATGGTCCGCCGTGTGATGAAACCCAAGTACGTCGAGAATCTGACCAGAGGACTGTCGGACAACATCAAACAGACGATCACGGCAGGTATCCTATCAGGCAAGAGTATGGAGGGCATTGCCAAGGACGTACAGGAACTCACAGGCGATGAAGTGTGGAAGGCCAAGCGTCTTGTAAGGACCGAAAGCACTGCTGCGGCCGCAGAGGGGGAACTCGAAGCGCTGAATGACAAAGGCATAGAGTATTACACCTTCCGCTGCGGAATGGACGAGAAGACATGTCCGGTATGCGGCGCGCTCGATCGTCAGGACTTTCGGGTGGAAGACGCCGAGGCCGGAGTGAACTTCCCGCATATGCACCCCAACTGTCGGTGTTGGATACAGAGGAAGATGAGCGAGGAGAAAAAGAAGAACCTCGTCCAGAGCGGTAAGGTAAGAGATCCCGAGACCGGCAAGTGGAAAAGTCAGAACCTTCCGCCGGGTATGACGTACGAACAGTGGAAGGAGAGGTATGCTAAAGCCGGAACGGCAGATAGGGACAGCATCAAACCAAAAGCTGAGGGGACAACGAACCATACACAAGAGAATGTGGTGTGGTCAGAACCCTATCTAGAATCGCCATTCGGGGACGCAACGACACCTGAAGAACTCGCAAAGATTGCAAAGGAGAAGTACGGCATCGATCTCATTAATCCCGAAAGGGCCGACTTCAAAATGATGCAGAGTTCACTCAACAATATGAGCAGATTCATAGACGAAAATCCGAAATTTGGGGAGAACATCAAGATAATAAGGGTCACGTCCGAAGAACGCCACATCGGCCCAGATGATTTTGCGAACACCGGAACTATACTTAAGGACTACAAAGACGAGACAAAACGTGTCATTGATATAAACCTCAATGAAAAATGGTACAAGGACGCGAGGGCGATTCAGAAAGAAATAGATGGTAATTCTGATTGGTTTGTAAAAGGTGCAACGCCGGATAACTTGATCGTTCACGAGTTTGGGCACGCATCGAACTACACGGTAACACTCGGAAGAGAGGGCCTTGACATATACGAAGGGCAAGATGTGTTCAAGACATACATAGAGGATGCAACAAAGATTGTGAACGATGCACTGAGGAAGGACCCATCCATGAACCAACTGTTTGTAACAGACCTGAGCAAATTCGAAACATTCAAAGCAGAAACCATCAAAAAAGATATATCCGAATATGCGCTAGAAAATGATAGAGAGACTATCGCAGAGGCATTTAACGATGTGTTTGTAAAAAGAGAAAAAGCCTCTAACCTGAGCAAGGAAATATATAAATCGCTCAAAGACATACTGGATTCGCTATGAGAACCTTCTCGAAGGAACTAAGGAACTCCCTTATTACAAGGGTTGATATTGACCGCGATCCGGGGCTATGCCCGAAGGAGGTCATCGGTGCCCTCGATCGTCTCGATGCTATCGAACGGGCTCGTGAGAATGGTACAGGAGGTAAAATTACAGGCAAAGAGTTTGTTGACCTTATGTTTTGCGTCGAAGGATACTTCATAGTGAGTTCCGGGTGGGTTGGGGTTCGTCTTGACTCCTCAGATGCCGTAAAAGAAGAGTGGATGAATTATTGGAAGTTCAAAAAGTCCACCCTTAGGGATTGATGTTCTGTCCAGCCCAATATATTTCCCCATCATTCTGTAATAACTACACGGGCATTTCTCGTATTGTGTCCGACATCAGACAGATTACCAGTTTAATTTGCTGGTAATTTGCACCCCGAGATCGGACAAATGACAAGTAGTTGCCATAATGCAAGCTGTTAGCGTTGCATCATTCCTTTATTAACGTGCGATCTCATTTTCACCATATGGGCGAAGAAAAATACATTAGATTCATGACCGATGTGAACAGCGAGTCGGCGGACAAGCTGATAAGGATCGTAGACAATGTTATGCGCGACGGTTGCTCGAAGAAACACCTGCTTATCCCTTCTATCGAAGGCTCAGTGTTCCATGCATTCTTTGTGAAATCCTTTTAAAGCTTATAATACATGGAAAGCGTACCGTTTGCCATGGGTGAAACACCCGACAAGAAACGATACATGGTCCCGAAACCAGTGTCCTATCTGAGGACGGTCATCAACCTTGACATGGATACTAGGCAGGATAAACTCGACCGGCTCATAACGAAGATATTCCCGT
>JAISPV010000037.1 GCA_031274665.1 Candidatus Methanoplasma sp.
GTGAAGGGGCCTTCAGGATGGAGTATCCGGACGAGATGATGGAGTTCGCGCTGATCATCGAGGAATTCGTTTTCAAGTATCCCTTGTTCGAGTGTACCGACGAAGGGTATCTGCGGAAGATCTCAGCCTTCCAGTCTATGCTCGAGCATATGCTTGGACTTGAGATGGGATGTCTAGACCAGCTGTCCGTCTTCTGCCAAAGGATAATGAAAAATCAAAGAAGTGAGAACCGTGATAAAGTTTGATGTTTGGATAGTTTGGTTAAAATGTGTGTGCATAGCATTCGCATTGTTCGGCCTCTTTATTGCCTTGTTCAATCAGACGCCTGTATTCGATATCCTTTTCAACGATCAGATCGACCCCGTATTCTTCGGCAGTGCTGCACTTACGCCGGAGATGATGCTTTTTCGGCAATGGACCTACGGCGTACTGGGGGCGACGTGCGTCTTTGCGGGGATACTGATGTTCTTCATCGTCGACAACGCATACAGGAAAAAAGAGCGCTGGGCATGGTACTGTATCGTGCTGGGGCTGACGGGATGGTTCGTCATCGACGGAGCGGTATCGCTGTACTTTTCGGTGTATTTCAATGCGGCCTTCAACATCGTGCTGCTTACCGCCGCTTTGGTACCGCTGATCTTCACAAAAAAATATTTTTTCGAGAATGGCGATAGCGTGGAGCATGGATGAAAAGGTCAAAAAAGCGTCGGAATACTTCGGCAGCGGGATGTACTGTTCCCAAGCCGTTCTCGGGGCGTTCTGCGAAAATTACGGAATGGATAAGGGGGCGGCTTTCAGGATATCCTGCGGACTGAACAGCGGCGTCAGATGCGCCGAAGTATGCGGAGCGGTCTCCGGCGCGGTGCTGGTCATCGGTCTGAGATACGGGGATTCCAAAGATGTCTGCAACAGCATGACCGAGGAGTTCATCAGGATCTTCAGAGAAAGGAACAAAGACGTTACCTGCCGCAACATCCTAGGGTGTGATATCTTTACGCCGGAAGGAAAAGCTAAAGCGAACAGCGAGGGCCTCTTCGGCACTGTCTGTGTGAAAGCGGTCGCCGACGCCGCCCGGATATTGGACGAACTGGGCTGCTGACCGCCGGCCGCTTTGCGGTCATGTGTCAAAATACGTTCAGGATCTCCATCTCTTCAGCGTGGGCAGGAATATCTTCAGCTGCTGTATCGCCTCTTCTTCCGTCATCTGGACGCCGGTGGCCTCGATCCACTGATCAAGGAACTGGATGTTGGATTGGATCATCTCTTCCATCGTCATCTCTTTTGTGAACACGCCGTCCTCATAACAGTATACGCAATAGTCATCCGACCAGCTTCCGTTCTTTTCGGTGCCTTTGACCTCATCGCTGTCAAGCGGCATTCCGCAACTTTGGCATATAAGCTCCTCGCTCATTTTTTTACCCAGTTAAAAAGTAAAGTTTATTCATAAATAGATATCGTTTTTTGTTACTTCTTAGGCGGGCGCACATATGCATTTTTTAGATGAACAGCCGCCGTCAAGGTCGTATCTGACATGATAATAACAGAACAAAAAAGGTGTTGGGTCCGGCGGATGCCGGAAGGTTTTGATCAAACGTCCCTGAAACAGACGGCGTATTCCATCTTCTTTGCGCCGAAGTAATCCCTGACGTATTCAGCGGTCTTCTTCGG
This sequence comes from Candidatus Methanoplasma sp., assembly GCA_031274665.1. Lineage (GTDB taxonomy): Archaea > Thermoplasmatota > Thermoplasmata > Methanomassiliicoccales > Methanomethylophilaceae > Methanoplasma. Next base: position 1,669 of record JAISPV010000037.1, read on the forward strand.
GGGGAACTCTTTGCATGAGAACACGTCGACGAACGCCCTTTTTGTGTCCTCGGCGAAGTGCCCGGAGATCTGAGAGGTCTCGATCAGCTGCACAAGAGAATACCCCTGCACCTTCGGTTCGTCACCGAAGAAGACGACCATGGGCTCGCCGTATCTCTTCATGTTGATGAAGTCGGCAAGGTCGACGGCGAATTTCGCGATATGCTCTTTGGATGAGATCTTCTGGAGGTCGCACTCTCCGAGGTCGATGCAGACCGCCAGGCCCCATCTTTTCTCATCGTTGTATTTTTTCATTATTTCCTCATCTGAGATGAGGCTGCCGGTGTAGTGACTCATTATGTACATCCGTTTCCCTAATATAGGCCACGTCCGAGTAGTATTTTAAATATTCCCTACTACAAAAGGACAGCGATCCGACACGGGACAATTTATAAAGAATATGTCGAAAAAGTGCTTTTTGAAGGACCTTTTTCGACACCGGGCCCGTCATCCCCGGGCTTATCTTTTATATTTATAATAGAGTTATAGTACGATACAGATGGAGACATCCGAAGTCTACTTTACAAGCATGCACACCGAACTGCAAGACGGTCTTCTCGATAAATTCAGAAGGCTGATGGATGCCGCAGGGATCGGGAGCATAGATATGCAAAAGAAGTTCGTGGCCATCAAGACGCATTTCGGCGAGCTGGGGAACCTGGCCTTTCTGAGACCGAATTATTCAAAAGTGATCGCCGACAAGATATCACAAATGGAAGGCATCCCCTTCCTGACCGACTGCAGCACTCTGTATGTTGGAAAAAGAAAAAATGCGGTGGAGCATCTGTGCACGGCGAGCCTGAACGGTTTCAACAGCGTATCGGCCGGATGCCAGATCATTATAGGGGACGGGCTGAAAGGAACGAACGACATCGAGATACCCTTCAAAGGGGATCACATCACTACAGCGAAGATAGGGCGGGAGATATACGATTCCGATATCATGATCACTCTGAACCACTTCAAATGCCATGAGCTGATGGGGTTCGGCGGCGCGGTGAAGAACATTGGGATGGGCTGCGCCTCGAAAAGAGGAAAGATGGAGCTCCACTCTTCGGGAAAGCCGATCGTCAAAGAGAAAAGGTGCAGAGGCTGCGGGAGATGTCTCGACATATGCGCCCATTCGGCGATCACCGTTGCAGAGAAAGCCGCCATCGATCACAATATATGCGCCGGATGCGGGAGGTGCATCGGGCTTTGCCCGTTCGACGCCATCGCGGCGAGCATGGACGAGGCGGCGGAGGTCATATGCCGCAAGGTGGTCGAATACGCTGCGGCGGTGCTTGCCGGCAAGCCGAGTTTCCACATGTCGGTAATAGCGGACGTCTCGCCTTTCTGCGACTGCCATAAAGAGAACGACCTCCCGATAATACCGAACGTAGGGATGCTCGCTTCCTTCGACCCGGTCGCGCTGGACAAAGCGTGCGTGGACCTCTCTCAAAAACAACCGATGATCGCCGGGAGCAGACTGTATACGAATTCGAACGGAATAAAACCGGATGACATCTTCAAATGTACACACCCGGACACAAGATGGCAGGCCACATTCGAGCATGCGATAAAAATGAAGCTCGGTTCATCGAGATACGAATTGATCGAGATCGACTGATCGGAGGCGTTCTGCATGAGAAAGGGGTTCGAAGTTATAGAGGATACTCGCAGGGGTGAATGATTGGTCATTCCTGCCGATATGAAAAAAGCCGTTTACAGATACCGCTGGGCAATATTCATCATACTTACAAGCGCATATTTCTTTGTCTACTTCCACAGAATGACCGTGGGGGTGGTGGGTGAGGACATCGTCAAAGAGGTCGGCGGGTCCATCGGACTGCTCAGTTCGGTATATTTCTGGACATACGCCGCGATGCAGATACCCAGCGGCCTGCTCGCGGACCACCTGGGCTCAAGAAAGGCGACGACGATATTCCTTTCGATAGCCGCGGCAGGTTCGTTCATTACGTTCCTGGGGACGGAGTTCTGGATGATAGTATTCGGAAAGATATTGATCGCGGCTGGAATGGCCGTCATTTACATCCCGCTGATGAAGATGATCTCCGTCTGGTTCGGAAAAACGGACTTCCCTCAGCTCACGGGGATCGTGATCGCCGTCGGGAACGTCGGCGCGATCGCCGCGTCGGCGCCTCTTGAGATGATGGCGGACGCTTTGGGCTGGAGGGATGTGTTCCTGATACTGGGAGTAGTGACCGTGACCCTCGCCGTGCTGTGTATGCTCTTCGTCAGAGACCACCCTCACAAGAAAGGGCTTCCCGCAATAGAAGAAATAGAAAATCAAAAAGAAGGGGCGCCCATTGCCGACGCGACCGATTCGAAACTCCCGATGGTAAAGGGTCTTGTCATGGTGGCTTACGGAGGAAGGAAGTTCTGGACGCTGGCGATAGCATACTTCCTGGTGTACGGGTCGATAATGGTCTTCCAGGGGACCTGGGCGAAGACCTATTTCAACAACACTTACGATTTCACCCTGAGCGTGGTATGGTTCATCACGATGATGGGTATAGGAAAGATACTGAGCACGGTGGCGATAGGCATCCTGAACGGGAGAGGTGTGATCAGATCCAAACGCACGGCGATGATATGGGGCACGCTCCTGTTCACGGCGACCTGGGGCATAATATGGGTATTCGCAGGCAATCTCGAGAACTACTGGTTCTGGATGACCATATGCTTCATGTTCGGATTCTTCGGCGGCTTCATGACATTATCGTTCACTCAGGTGAAAGAGTGGTATCCGACGGCGATATCGGGTACATCGGTCTCGGCGATGAACCTCTTCCTTTTCCTGGGGGCTTCGGTGTGCACCTCGATAACTGGGCTGATGATAGGGACGTCGTACACGGTCGAGAACTTTACCGCAGCGTGGGCGCTCATGTTCGCCATGTCGGTCTTGGCGCTTATAATGGTCATATTGTCAGTGGAAAAAAAGGACGGTGACCCCTTCGTAGGCCAAACGGCGAATAAGGTAGATTGAAATAATATAGGGGGGTTAAGGAGAGTGATGGAAACTCTGGAGGGGCTGGTTTCCAAAGCTGAGGCGGGAGACGTGATCTCCTGTTTCAAATTGGGACAAGCGTACGCGATCGGCACTGGTGTCGACATCGATGAAGAAGAAGCTTTCAAGTGGTATCTGAGGGCGGCTACCCTTGGTCATACCGACTCGGAATTCATTATCGGCAAGTGTTACGCAGGCGGCATAGCTGTACCTGTAGACCTTGACGAATCCATAATGTGGTTCTCCAAGGCCGCCCTGAAAGGATATCCCGATGCGGTAACGGAGCTGAATACGATATTTGAGGGGACCGATGTTCCCCGAGACAAAAAACTTTTCAACTACCATTTGAAGAAGGCGGAAGAAGGGTCCCCTAGTTCGATGTACATGCTCGGAGTGTTCTACGACATCGGCATAGGCACAGATTCTAACGCAGAAAAGGCCCTTGAGATGTTCTCGATGTCCGCTGAAAGAATGAACATCGACGGAGAATGTTCCAAGGCGCTCTGCATCCTTAGAGGGACGGGGACGGCCCGCGACCGCAACAAAGGGGCGTCAATGCTGAAGGATTGCGCCGACAAAGGGTCAGAAAAGGCAAAATGTGAACTGGCCAGATGTTACGAGCACGGGGTGGGCGTACCGAAGGACCCCGCGGCTGCCTTCGAGATATATTCAAAGATGTCCGACACAGGTTCTTCCATAGGGAGATACCACCTCGGCAGATGCTATATGGACGGCATCGGCGTAGAGAAGGACCCTGTCTTCGCGCACAGTTGGTACGAGGTATCGGAAGGGGCCGGCTGTCCCGATGCAGAATTCGGACTGGCCAGGTGCCTGATGGGCGGTGTCGGCATAGAAAAAGACAGGGAAGGGGGTATCAGGAAATTGACCGACTCGGCCGAAAAGGGTCAGACCGATGCAATGGTAATGCTCGGCCAAATGTATGCCAAAGGCAGCGCGGTCAACAAGAACCTGTCCGTTTCCGCCGAGTGGTTCAAAAAAGCGGCCGACCTGGGCGACCCGTACGCTGAATATACGACAGCGGTTAACTATCTCGAGGGGTACGGTTTCAGGAAGAATCCGAAAAAAGCGGCATACTACTTCGAAAGGTCGGCCCAGCACGGATATACGTTGGGCTGCCACATGATCGGCAGCGCATACATGTCCGGCAACGGAGTGGATAAGGACGAGAAGAAAGGCTTCGAATGGTGTTCAAGATCGGCAGAGGACGGATATCTCAAATCCCAATTCATACTTGCGGAGAGCTACGCCAGAGGAAGAGGGGTGAAAAGAGACCTCACGAAGGCGCTGGAACTTCACACTTATCTGGCGGAAAGAGGATACGGCAAATCCCAGCTTTTTGTGGGGACATGTTACCTCGAAGGGAAGATCGTGAAGGCCAATGAGAAGAAAGCGTTCGAGTGGTTCACAAAAGGCGCTGAGAACGGCAATCCTGTCAGCCAATATTTCTTGGGATACTGTTACGCGAACGGTCTGGGGATAAAACAGGATGAGAAGAAAGCACTTCTGTGGTATACAAGGGCGGCCGAACAGGGTCATACCGTCTCGAAGAAACTCGTCGAGGACTATACAGGCAACGCGGTAGTGGTCAAAGGCGAGGCGTCGCCATTCGAATCCTACACACTCTCGGCAGAGAACGGCGATCCCGAATCGATGTTCATTCTTGCGAGATATTATGAGGAAGGCATCGGCGTCGAAAAGAACATGGACGAAGCGAAGAAATGGTACAACAAAGCGGCGTCCCTCGGACATTTCGGGGCAAAGAAAGCGATGCTCCGTTTCAGGAATAAGAAGGCGCGGTAAGGGGCCCGATCTTTTTATATAACCTCCTTTCGATAACACATACGACAGACCGCCAGGTCAGAATTATACACTGTTTTTCTATATGGATGCATAGTCATATCCATCGTCGCGTGTGTTCCGTCCCGATATCCTTACTTCTTTTTTCGAGATGAGACGGGACTTTCGCCGATATCGGCGGGAGAGTGCGGCCGGACGGCTTTAATAATGAAAAAGCCGTGTCAAAAAGAGTACAACGGACAGCCAGTTGTGCGGGTTTCGACCCCTGCGATACAACTTACATGTCCCCCTGCGGCATGCTCGGCAATGCGGGTCTGACCGGCGGCTCATCGTCTCCTGCCGCCCCCGACACCATTGATAAAATATCCAGACGTCAAAAAGAAATCATTAAATATTACGTCTGGAGAGAAGTTTTATAGGATGGCATAAATTAATATACTAAGTACATAGATATTTTTCTCGGCAAGG
>JAISPV010000100.1 GCA_031274665.1 Candidatus Methanoplasma sp.
GATCGTCATAAGAATATACCTCGTGTGCTCCTGTCCCACATCATTTGATGAATATTTTATTAACCCAGGATGCGGTTGACATCGTGGGAAAAATGAAAGAACTTAAAGATTACGTCACAACCATACCAGAATTTCCCGAAGAGGGGATCATGTTCAGGGACATCACCACCGTCATTCAGGACCCGGAGGGGTTCAAGATCGCGGTGGACGGCCTTATCGCCATGCTTGATGGCGTGGATTTCGACCTCATCCTCGGATCGGAGTCGAGAGGGTTCGTCTTCGGTGCGCCTGTGGCGTATGCGATGGGCAAGGGGTTCATCCTTGTACGAAAAAAAGGTAAACTTCCGAGGGAGACCATATCGGAAAGCTATGAGCTGGAATATGGGAAGGCCACTCTTGAGATGCATACGGACTGCATCAAAAAGGGGGAAAGGATCGTGATCATCGACGACCTTATCGCAACAGGCGGGACCACCGGTGCGATAATAAAGATGATCGAGCGGCTCGGTGGGGAGATCGTCAAGATATGCTTCGTGATGGAGCTTGCCGGCCTTAAGGGGAGGGATGTCCTCAAAGGATATCCGGTGGAATCCCTGATAGTATACGAGGGCAAATAACGCTCACAAACTTCTTTTTTTAATCCGACAACTTTATGCGCAAAAGCTCCGCATTGTGGCCTTACGAACGCATGATGCAAAGCTGTTATGATATCTAATTACATTAATAAATTACATTAATACAATAACGTAATATACTAACTATTAAATATCAGAATTCGATTAAAGAGCGATTACAGTAATGAATTACCACAATGTTCCTACAGATTATTCTGCTTACAGACCCGCAGGGTATCCGGTGCGCCATAAAGAAAAGGTCCCCTTCGATCCAAAATTAAGAATGAATCCAAAATACCGGGAGATCATGCGGAAGATCAGGGACCTTGACAACAGCCTCGGAGAGATGGTCCTGAGCTGCGACGACTACCTGGACCTTGTGAACGACGCCTATTCTTCCAATATACATTGGTCGGTCAAGATCGAAGGGAATGAATTGCCCCTCGAAGAGGTGTTCAGATTGACCACTCTTTTTACATCCAAACAATACAAAGAGGGATCGCCCGGCGGACCCAAACAGGAGATCCTGAACCACCTCTACTCATACCTGATGAAACCCGACTTCCAATTGCCTTGGTCCCTTTTTACAATGAAGGATGTTCATTCGCTGCTGCTGGGAAAGACCGGGGCCAACTGCCCGATCGGAGAATTCAGAACAGAGCCGGGTAATGTCGTTGGGCCACCAGACAACTTTGAGTATTTCATCACCTGCCCTCCCGGGAGCATAGAAAAAGAAATGAATTCTTTGCTTGAATGGCTGGCCGCATCGCCCTATGACGAGATCATCACTGCGGCACTGTTCTTCCATGAATTCGAAAGCATACATCCGTTCCAAGACGGGAACGGCAGGACCGGGAGGACCTTATTCCAGATCTTGCTTCAGGAACTTGGCCTAAAGAACTCAAAATTGTGTAAATTCGAACAAAAGCTGCTTGACCCCAAAGAAACATACTACACCCTTCTGGCGTATACGGATGCCACGGGCGATTACGGGCCGTTCATTATGTATGTTGCCGAGTCCCTGCTGTCCGCATATGAAGAAGCGTTCGCTGCGTTCGAAAAGAAGGACCTTATCAAAAACATGGATGAAAGCTCTAAGACGATCATCAAGCGGGCAAAAAAACAAAGCCGGTTCACGATCTCGGACGCATGCAGATGGGTGCCGGGATTGGGCGAACAGAGCATACGGAATAAATTGTATGATCTGATCGACATAGGACTTTTAGAGAAGGTCGGTAAGACCCGATCTACGTTGTTCATGTTCCGCGATCCTTTCAGGGATTTCGTGGAAAGCCGCGGTTCAGACGATCAATGAGCCTTCACCGGCAGACCGCATTGCTGGCTATAGGAACGGGCTTGCGTACATCGAGCAAAAAGGCTGTTCGACAGACCTTTGTTCTAGCCGGATCGGGGGCCGCCGGGCCCCGATCTCATGAATTTCTATATAAAAAATGGAGAAAATTCAATGTCCGAAAACGGCTATGGTTTTCAATCAGTATGAAATACTAAGGCCGCAATTGAGCGATCGGCGAGTACAATGCTGAAAAACGATAACAGTCTGTATGCGGCATTCAAAGCAAAAGATGCTAGATTCGACGGGCGTTTCTTTGTTGGGGTTTCGTCCACAAGAATTTACTGCCGCCCTATTTGCAAAGCAAAACGGGCGAAGATCGAGAATTGCCTTTTCTTTCCGACCGCGGCGGAAGCCGAACAGAACGGTTACCGCCCGTGCCTTATGTGCAGGCCCGAACTTGCTCCGGGCAGTTCGATGACCGATGCGGGCACCGATCTGGTATATCGGGCGGCGAGGATGATAGAGAAGAACTGCGGGAACAGACAGAGTCTGAACGAACTTGCCGAAAATCTCGGCTGCACGGACCGGCACCTTCGGCGTGTGTTCGCGGCGGAATATAACGTGTCGCCGGTCCAATACCTGCAGACGTGCAGACTGCTCCTTGCAAAAAATCTGCTCACCGACACGGACCTTCCTGTTTCAAAGGTCGCCGTGGCGGCAGGTTTCGGCAGTCTGCGTCGTTTCAACGATCTTTTCAGGACGCAGTATGATCTCTCTCCCACTGCTTTACGTGACCAAGGTATGGAACCCGGAAAACATAACGGGAATGTGACCTTGGCCTTGGGCTACCGCCCCCCGTATCGTTGGAAAGAGGTACTGGAATTCCTCGACGGACGTGCGATAGCCGGGGTCGAGGTCGTAAGAGACAACGAGTATATGCGCACAGTGCGTCTGTTGACCGCCGAACTGAAGCCCGTATACGGCTGGGTGCGGGTTGGTCACGGACGTGAGAAACATACCCTGACCGTAACGGTGAGCGAGTCATTGCTGCCTGTGCTGCCGCAGGTATTGGCGCGGGTCCGGCACATGTTCGATCTTTACTGCGATCCGGACGCCGTATATGAAGTGCTCTCGAAAATGAACGATATACGCCCCGGCCTTTGCGTCCCCGGGACCCGTCTGCCGGGCAGTTTCAACGCTTTTGAGATGGCAGTGAGGGCGGTGCTGGGACAGCAGGTCACCGTGAAAGCGGCAAGCATATTGGCCGCCAGGATCACGGCTATTTACGGCAAGCCCGTTCGAACGGGGATAGACGGTCTGACGCACGTCTTTCCCTCGCCCGAGGACCTGCTCTCTTTGGAGGGCCCGATCGAGAACCATTTCGGTGTGCTCGGTGTCATCGCGACACGGTCGAAGACCATTCACGAACTGGCAAAGGCGTTCGTGCGGAGAGAGGTCAATTTTGACCTCAACGCCCAGCCTGAGGAAGAGATAAAAAAATTGATGGCGATCAAAGGGATCGGAAGCTGGACGGCGCAATACATCGCGATGCGCGCCATGGAATGGCCGGATGCTTTTCTCGAAACGGATGCGGGGATCAAGAAGGCGCTATACCCCCACACGCCGATGGAACTGCTGGAAATGGCGGAGGAGTGGCGCCCGTTCCGCAGTTATGCCACGATAAATCTTTGGAACGCCGTATGAAACAAAAAGGAGGGATCGGATGTATTATTCAACGGCCTATGCATCACCCGTGGGCGAGATCACGCTTGCGTGCGACGGAAAGGATCTTGTCGGCCTGTGGAATGAAGGGCAAAAATACCACGGCAATGAGATATTTGGGGAGATGAAAGAGAGAAGCGATATTCCCGTATTCGACGACACGAAAAAATGGCTTGACAGATATTTTGCCAAAGAACGGCCTGCCGTTTCCGAGTTGCCGCTGGCTCCGGCGGGCAGCGAATTCCGCCGAGAGGTCTGGAACATCCTTTGCGAGATACCTTACGGCAAAGTCATCACATACGGGGACATCGCAAAAAGAATGGCGGTTAAAATGAACAAGGCGAGAATGTCATGCCAAGCGGTCGGCGGGGCGGTCGGACATAATCCCATCTCCATCATAATTCCCTGCCACCGCGTCGTGGGAGCGGACGGCAGTTTGACTGGTTATGCGGGAGGCGTCGGCATAAAAGCGAGACTGCTTGAACACGAAGGCGTCGAAATGTCAAGGCTGTTCATTCCGACGAAAGGTACCGCCCTTTGACAGATCGGACCATGAAGCATCAGGGATAGGAAGACCGATGCGCCTCTCAAAACCAATTAAATAACATAAATACTCTATTAATAAATGTTTTGGATTATTATGTAACATATTTGTTATATTAATGAAAATGTTTATCTATTCAGACGCGTATGGGCGGCCGCCATGGAACGTTACGAGGACATCTATTCATTGTCGGACAGGGAGATAACGAGGGAGATCGGGGAGAAGATACGTAAGATCAGATTGGACGACAATATCACCCGGGAGGAGCTTCAGCGCATCACCGGCATCCATAGTAAAACGATCGGGGATGCGGAGAACGGGAAGAACGTCACGCTGATCACTTTGATAGGCATACTGAGAGGATTGAACGCTTTGGATCTTCTTGACCCTCTTGTCAAGGACGAAGAGGTCAGCCCCGTTGCCATGGCAATGAACCGCGGAAAGGTACGCGAACGAGCAAGGGGCGGGGGGCGATGATATGGAGAGCGAGCGCATAACGCAGATCAGGTTATGGGGCAGGACCGCCGGGTATGCCTGGTGGGACCGGAAAGAACAGTGCGCCGTCTTTCAATACGACCCGGAGTTCATTAAAAAAGGATATGACATCGCGCCGCTGACCATGCCGCTGACATCCCGGCCGTACAGATTCGGATCTCTCGCCAGGGAAACATTCCAAGGTCTTCCCGGAACACTTTCGGATTCTTTGCCGGACAGCTACGGAAATGCGCTCATCGATCTTTGGATCGCCGAGAACAACTATCGGAAAGCGGACCTCACCCCCCTAGACAGACTTTGTTACGTGGGAAAGAGAGGCATAGGCGCGCTGGAGTATGAACCGGCGGCCGGGAGGAGTTACAACGGCAGGATAGATGTGAACAAACTCTCGGCCCTTGCTGCCGATGTGCTCTGCAAGAGAGAAGAGATGGACCTTTACCTGACACGCGACGGATTGCAGGAACTGCTGAGCGTTGGCACCTCGGCAGGCGGTGCGAGGGCCAAGGCCGTGATCGGAGTGAATGGAGCGGGAGAGATACATTCGGGGCAGACCGACCTTCCCGACGGTTATTCTCACTGGCTGATCAAATTTGACGCGGAATCGGACGGCCCCGAAAAAAAGGAGTACTGCCGGACAGAGTACGCATACTACGAGATGGCCAGGGATTGCGAGATTGAAATGACGGAGTGCCGCCTCTTGGAGATCGACACGAAAGCCCACTTCATGACAAGAAGATTCGACCGCATCGGAAATGAAAAGATACATTCCCAGACCCTTTGCGCAATGGCGCATTATGATTTTAAGGTCCCGGGGGCGTATCCGTACGAGAGCATGCTGAGCATAATGAGACGTCTCCGAATGCCGTATCCGGATCAAGAACAGGCGTTCAGAAGGATGGTGTTCAACGTGGTCATGAGGAATCAGGACGACCATACCAAGAACTTCTCCTTCCTTCTCAGGGAAAATGGGGGATGGAGATTGTCCCCCGCATATGATATAACATATGCGTTCGACCCGACCAACTACTGGACGCAGCGGCACCAGATGTCGGTGAACGGGAAACTGCTGGACATCACCAGAAAAGACCTGACGGAATTCGCCCAAAATATGAATATAAAGAATGCAGAAGATATTATCGACGCAACGGTGTCCGCGGCGCTCGAATGGAGAAGTTATGCAAGATCTTCAGGCGTCCCCGAGAGAACTGCGGAGAAGATAGACAAGGTCCTTTTGAAAGGGATATGAGAGGGCCCGCCGGGATTCGAACCCGGGTATTCGGCTCCGAAGGCCGAAAGGATGATCCGCTACCCCACGGGCCCTATGTTCTCAGAATACAGAATGATTATTTAGTCCTGATTAGAGGATAAAAACCTATATTGGATATTCCATTAACGACCGATGTCCAAGATCGTCATGAATCATGGTGCGGGCGGAGAGATCATGCAGGAATTCCTCTCCAAACACATTGTGTCCCATTTTCCGAAGGCGCCGTCGGATGTCCCTTTGGAAGCGATGGACGATTCTGCCGTGATAGACGACGTGGTCTTCACGATCGACGGGCACACGGTGAACCCCTTGATATTCCCGGGCGGGGACATCGGGAAACTGTCCGTCGCCGGTACGGTAAATGACATATCCGTCATGGGCGCGACACCTCTGGCACTTGCATGTTCTGTCATTTTGGAAGAGGGATTGGAGATAGAGATCGTCGACAAGATCATGGAAAGCATGGGCAGGACATCTAAGGAATGCGGCGTTCCGATCGTGACCGGGGATACGAAAGTGATGGAGTCCGGTGCTTTGGACAAGATGGTGATCTCCACATCCGCGGTAGGAAAAAGGTCCGGCCTGCTGGACAACAATTTGAAGATCGCTTCCGATCACAGGAAGATAAAGGACAGGTGGTGCACCGACTCGAACCTGGCCCCGGGCGATGTGATAATAGCATCCGGCACGCTTGGAGACCACGGGGTCGCCCTTCTCTCGTTCAGAGAAGGTTACGGTTTCGAGAGCGAGATACAAAGCGACGTCGCCCCTTTGAACAAGATGATAGCCGAAGGGCTCAGGGTCGGCGGGATCGTGGCCATGAAGGACCCTACGCGGGGGGGCCTGGCCAACACCCTCAACGAATGGTGCTCGAAATCCCGCGTCGAGATCGAGATAGAACAAGCGTCGATCCCCCTCAGAGAAGGGGTAGTGAACGCCTGCGACCTTCTCGGCATCGACCCGCTAAGCATCGGGAACGAGGGGAAAGTGATAATAGGGTGCGTTCCGAGCAAGGCCGAGGACATTCTGAAAGCAATAAGGAACACGCCGGAAGGCAGGTACGCTTCGATCATAGGCGCCGTCCGGGAAGGGAGACCGAGGGTCATCATGAGGACGGAGGTCGGAGGGAAGAG
>JAISPV010000128.1 GCA_031274665.1 Candidatus Methanoplasma sp.
TGAGTATGCGAGCAAGGTATCCGGGGTCGAGACGCTTGACGCAAGAGCCGAAAGGGTCATGAAGGCACTCCTCTGAAACATCATAACGGGCCGTATGGCCCTTGTTACTTTTTTTTTACAAAATCAATAAATACCCATTGTGAAAATATTTCTTTGAGGTCATAGTAATATCAAATATTTTCGTGGACGGCGGAGAAAGTTACATTGAGAAAGTAATGTCGAACATCCCTGACCGACGACGAATGCATCCCGGCCTCAAACCCAGAAACGATTTTTGTGGAGGAAAGAGACGAATGTATTTCAATTTCAAAAAAGGCACGATCTTACTACTCGCGCTAGTGGCGGCGCTGGCAATGGTGATGCCGGTAACCGCTGTTTCTGCGGATGATGGAGACGTAATATTCAAACAGAGGCTCGGAGGGGTCAACTTTGATTCTTTTGAATCGGCAACGACGGTATCCGACGGGGTCATCGTCGTCGGCTGGGCCTACTTGGGTTCCATGGGCACCGGCGATTGGACCGGCGTAGCAGGCAAAGGTAACCTCGACGCGGTCATAGTGAAATATGACTTCGACGGCAATCTGATATGGAAGAAGGTTTTCGGCGGGGCGTTGGGCGAGACATTCATGGGAGTGACCGCGGTATCAGACGGCTTTATCGCGGTGGGGGACGCAGAGGGGAAATCCATCGGCACAGGCGACTGGGCAGGTCTTACCGCTAAAGGCCTGGTCGATGCCGTCATCGTGAAATTCGACTTCGACGGCAATGTTGTGTGGAAAGCGAATTTCGGCGGATCGGCGTACGATTACTTTTTGGGAGTGGGCACTGTATTGAACGGCGTCGTTGCCGTAGGCTATTCCACTTGCGAGTCCTTCGGTACCGGCGACTGGGTGGGCACAGAAGGAAAAGGCAACAGAGATGCGATCGCCGTGTACTACGGTGACAACGGCGAAGTGATCGGGTCCACTAACTTCGGCGGGGAAGGCGACGATTGTTTCACATCGGTAACAATGATACCCGACAGCATTGTCTTGGCTGGATATTCAGACTCCCCGGTGATCAACACCGTCGGCAACGAGCTCCTTTACGGACACGGCGGCAAGGACGCGATCCTGGTAAGATACGAATACGACGGCGATCTGACATGGGCGAAGAACTTCGGCGGACAGGGGGACGATGTTTTCAACGGCGTGGCAATGTTATCCGACGGTATTGTAGCGGTCGGGCAGTCCGAGATATCCAACAGCGGTAACTGGGCAGGCATCACAGGAAACGGCGGCAGCGATGCGTTCATTGCGAAATACGACTTCTCCGGCAATTTGAAGGGGAAGAAGTACGTCGGCACAGCAGGCGATGATGCCTTTTCGGATGTGATCGTCGTATCTGACTACATCTTCACAGTGGGGTTCATCTACACCGAAGTCGACATGGTCAACGTTAACCTTGATGCATTCATCGCAAAGTATGAAAACAGTAACTGGAACAACATCAACGCCGGCAGGTGGGACAACGGTGGCTTCGGTGGGGTCGGTTCTGATATCTACAGAGGGGTAACGTCGGCCTCGGGCGACATCATCGCAGTAGGAACTTCGAGTATCGGCTCGTTCGGCAACCGCGACTGGGAAGGCGTCACAGGAAGAGGCGAAACCGACGGGACCATCGTTAAGTACAGTTTCGGCCTGTTCATCCCGGTCAAAGACATAACCGGTGTACAAAACGAAAAGATATTCGATGTGCCGTTAGAACTTCAAGGCATCGTGGTCCCCTTCGACGCTACCAATAAGACCATAGGATGGACGGTCAAAGATCCCGGAACGACGGGAGCCACGATCACAAACGGTGTGCTCAACACGGAGAAAACAGGCACAGTGTTGGTCACGGCCACCGTTGTGAACGGCACGGCGCCCGGTGTCGACTTCACCAAGGAATTTCAGATCACAGTGATATCTTCACCGGCCCATGGCACCGGCTCCGATAATACATTCCTCTATGCAGGAATAGTGGCCGGGCTCGTCGCGGTCTTAGCTATCGGGGCATTAGTGGCGTTCAAATTTAAGAAATTCCCGTAAGGGGCACATCGGCGAAACGGCACAGAAGAAAAAAACACCATTCACACACCCCCCGGCAACAGCTGCCGGCGGGGGTTCTTTTTTACATAAGAAGGTTACGAAGCGAAAGCGGCCGATCGTTGACCTTTGCTGCCAGAGGAAGGACCGCGACCGTATCGGCAAGCAGGGTAACCGCTGCGCCGGGGGGCGCATAGCGGCAGAGGCCATCTCAAAGGAGCATTTATTTAACACTAGTCCGTTACGAAACCGTACCCCCAAAATATGAGGCGTCTCTCCGAGGAGGTCATGCAGTTGGTAAAGATAAAGCGGGCAATCATCAGCGTTTCCGACAAGAACGGAGTATTGGATCTCTCGAAAGAACTGACCCGGATGGGTGTCGAAATAATATCCACCGGCGGTACGCACAGGCTCCTCAAGGATAACGGGATAGCGGTCAGAGAGGTCTCGGAGATAACCGGATTCCCGGAGATGCTGGACGGCAGGATAAAAACGCTTCACCCCATGCTTCACGGCGGGATCCTGGCAAGGAGGGACATACCCGAGCACATGGCCGCGATCGAGAGCAAAGGCATCAGGCCCATCGACATGATCGTGGTGAACCTTTATCCTTTCAAAGAGGCGGTCCTCAAGGACGGAGCAAAGTTCGAGGACATCGTCGAGAACATCGACATCGGGGGGCCGAGCATGATACGCGCCGCAGCAAAGAATTACAGGTCCGTCGCAGTGGTCACGAACCCCGATCAGTATGCCGCCGTTCTGGAAGAGCTGCGTTCCGGCGGGGAGATATGTGAGAAAACGCTTGAGAAGCTGATGACCGAAGCGTTCATCGCCACCGCACAATACGATTCCATGATAGCTTCATACATGTTCGACAGGTTTGGCGAAGGATTCCCGAGATCGTTCCCGATCCCTTCCGAAAAGGTAGAGGACCTCAGATATGGCGAGAACCCGAACCAGCAGGCGGCCTTCTACAGAGCGCCCTTCTCAAAAGGCACGACGGTGGCCAAATCGGAACAGATACACGGTAAGGAACTATCTTACAACAACATCCTCGATCTGGACAAATCCCTCGATATCGCCATGGATTTCGAAAGACCCACAGCGGTCGTTATGAAGCATACGAACCCATGCGGCCTGGCCTCGGACGACAACATATTCGACGCTTTCAAAACGGCTTACAACGTAGATCCGTTATCGGCGTTCGGCTGCGTCATATGTCTGAACCGCGATTGCGACATGCCGACGGCGGAGATGATATCCCAATATTTTGTCGAGGCGGTCATATGCCCGGATTACGGACCAGGCGTGTTCGAACTCCTGTCGAAAAAGAAGAACATACGGCTTCTGAGGACCAACTCCCCTATAGCGCCCTCGGAAAGGCACAGAGAATACAAGATGAAGAAGGTACAGGGAGGCCTCCTCGTGCAGACCGACGCGGATGCGGACATCGATCCGAAGGCCCTCAAAGTGGTAACGGTGCGCCAGCCCACACAAGAAGAGATATCCGCGCTGATGTTCGCCTGGAAGCTTGCCAAACACGTGACGTCGAACGCTGTCGTCTACGTCAAAGAAGAAAGGGCGATCGGCATCGGCGCGGGCCAGATGAGCCGCGTGGATTCGGCAAAGATAGCATCAATGAAAGCGAACGAACCGACCGAAGGATCGGTGATGGCGTCCGACGCGTTCTTCCCGTTCAGGGACGGTGTGGACGAGGCGGCCAAAGCGGGAGTGACGGCGATCATACAGCCGGGCGGGAGCATAAGGGACCAAGAGGTAATAGATGCGGCGAACGAGCACAATATGGCCATGGTGTTCACCGGCTGCAGGGTGTTCAGGCACTGATCACTTCTCTGCGAGATCCTCTGGAACTATGGGTCTGCCTTCCGCTTTTCTTTTCATGTGGCCGGCAGGGCCGCCTCTTTCTTCTCTTGCTTTCTCTATGCATTCAACATCGCCGCAAACGAACGCCGCATAAACGAAGTTGGTGCTGGGTTTGCCGCAGAACTGGCATTTGTAATCATTAAAATCAATTGCCATGCCCCTTTATCGCGCTATCGGATTAAGATTTATCTTCAGGCGGAAGAAATGATCCCTCAACAAAGATGTCATCACAGCAGTATTTTTCTATGGTCCTCTTTACGCGATCATTACAGAGGAATAGTGATACTATTCCATGAGGTGATGTAGCGTGACCGGAAGATCGTGTTAGAAACGCGATATCGAGGATCTGCAGATCATCGTTGATCAGATACGCCGTTCACTTGCGGCGTTCTTACGGAAACCGCTCTACATCCAGCGAGAAGTGCACAGCCATCGGTGAGTGGGTCAGAGAGCCCAGGGAAACTATATCGGCGCAGTTCGCGTAGTCGATGACATTCTCTTTGGTAATGTTGCCCGAAGCTTCGATCAGCACATTCTCGTTGACAGAACGGGCCTTCTTTCTCAGCTTCTTTGTATCGGATGGGGACATGTGGTCCGCCATGATGATATCGGCCCCCCTCTTCGCCGCAAGGAGGCCTTCTTTGATGTTCGATACCTCTATCTCCGTTCTGATGCCGTCCGGTATCTCGCCGAATAGTTCTAGAGCGTTATCGATGCCTCCGCAGGCGACGATATGGTTGTCCTTTACCAGGACCATGTCATAAAGGCCGTTCCTGTGAGGCCATCCTCCTCCGAGGGCGACGGCCTTTTTCTCGAAAGACCTGAACCCCGGAGTGGTCTTGCGGGTACCGGCTATTCTCAGTTGCGGGTCTTTCTTGCTCATAATTGTTACAACAGAATTCGTCTCCGTCGCTATCCCGCTCATCCTCATCAGGAAGTTCAGGGCGGTCCTTTCCGCCGTCAGTATCCCTCGGAGAGGGCCTTCCAGCATCATCACTATTGTGTCCTTCGGTACCTTCTCCCCGTCGGCTACAAGTTGCCTCGAGGCCACACCCAGCATACTGAATATCTCTGCCGCTTCTTCCAGACCTGCGACCACCGCGTCCTCCTCGCAGACGATGCAGGCCCTCCCCGAAATGCCTGGGACGAAGATATTCGTCGTGAGGTCTCCCGACCCGACATCCTCCTCCAGAAAACGCCGGAGGTCCATCTCAGACATCCAGTTCGAAATCCTCACCCAGTTTGGGAAGGATCACATTGTAGTCCTGAAGATCCGGAAGGAAGAGCTCCCTCGTCTCGGAATGCATTATGACAATGTTCTCGGGATCGCACTTCCTCGCGAACTCCACAAGTTCGTCGTGCCCGGCATGTGCAGAGAAATCGTATTTTTTGATCTCGCACTGTATCTTTATCATCTCTCCGTCGAGGACCACGCTCCCCGTCTCAAGGAGGAGTCTGCCGTTCGTGTCTTCTGCTTGATAGCCGACAAGGAGGACGGCGCTGTTCGGATCGTCCTTGAACGCCCTCAGATAGCCCTGGACGGGGCCGCCGTCCAGCATCCCCCCGGTCGTGACGATGATCTTGCCTTTCGAGGCGTGCTTTCTCATATTGGCGTTCTTCACTTCTCTGAAGGACCTCCTGGCCGAGCGCATCGAGCGCGGGTCCCTGAGATATTCGGGATAGTTCAGGAACAGGTTCGTGACCGACCTCCCCATTCCGTCGACCCACATCTCATAACCGAGGTCTTTCAGTATGATCATTATCTCCTGCGTTCTGCCGACGGCAAAGCAGGGCACGATGACCGTTCCGCCCCTGTCGATCACTTCGTCGATCTTTGCGATGAACTCTTCGATAGTATCCTCTCTCGGCGGATGGTTCCTGCCGCCGTATGTTCCCTCGATTATGAGGTTCTTGCATTTCACGGGCTTGGCTCCGAGGACGAGCTTCTGATTGTCGGTATGCAGATCGCCAGTGTACAGCGTGCTGTTGTCGCGTTTGAATTCGAACATCGTCGCTCCCGGAACGTGGCCCGCCGGATGGAGGGTCACATCTGTCCTTCCGAGCTCGATGGTGTCCTTGAATGTGAAAGGCACGACCAGGTCCATGGTCTTTTCCACGTCGCCGACCGTATATGGGATATCGTAACCCTCCGCGTCCGCGATCTTCAGGCTGTCATAGAGCATGACCTCCGAGATCTCGGCGGAGAGGGGGGTGGTGAAGACCTCGCAGTTGTCCCTCCCGCATATTGCTGGGACCATTCCGCAGTGGTCCAGGTGGCAGTGGGTCAGGAGCAGATGGTCTATCTTCGGCGGCATCAATGGGTATTCGGGCGGCTTCGTCGGGCTCATGCCGTATTCGATCAGCATGGTCTTGTTGTCACCTTCTATTGTCATACCCATGCGACCTATGGTGTCCGCACCGCCTAAGAATCTAAATTTCATTATCATGTGTGCATTCTCCTTTGTTCTTTTGGATGTTTGAACGCCTTCATCGGAAGGACTTGTGTGAAAAGAGAGCCGCATCGGCGGCTCCCTTTGACAGTGATTAGTGATGCCGTTCTCTGACGGCATTTGAATACGATTATGGTATTTGTTATGCATATATTTAGTTTCCTAATGTGGGTATGTTGGAGGAAAAAGACCCCTTCGATGCGAAACTACTAAAAATAGGTATGCTGGTACTGTAGCCATGGCAACTACTTTGGTAAATGAGAGAATCATAGGTGCTGTAGGCATCGCAGCCGTTGTTGTGTTCATAGCGGCGATGTTCATTGCGATCATTGTGAGCGGTATCAGCATCGGAAGCGGGGCCCTGAGCGATCTTATGACTGAGGAGATTTTCATCGCCGGATGCGTGGTGGCGGGCATACTCGGAGCGGTGTTCGGTCTGTTGATAACATACAAAAAAACAGAATCGAAAGTGTTCATCGGCAAGGTCCGCGGTCTCCTGATGATCCTGTCGGGCGCCATGCTTGCGGTCGTGGGGCTGACGGAGGGGGACATGTGGGTTGTTTACCTCTTCATAGTGATGATCATACTGGCGGCGGCATCGGACATGTTCTACAACTGGGTCGCAGATCAGAAGATACTTATGGTGATCTCTCTGATCCTGACACTGTTCATTGCACTTACCGGTATCCTGAGCCAAACAAGCGACAACAACATCATGGGATTCGCGTTCGCACTGTTCGTGGCCGCCTGGGTAGTGTTGGTGGCTGCCATGAGGTTCGCCCCTCTCGCAGAGCCGGAGCCGGAAATGTCCACGAAAGGAAAGAAGGCAAAGGCCAAAGAGAAGGAAACAAAGAAAAAGAATGCGCCGGCGGCGAAACCGTATCCGAAGAAGGAGGCCGCCCCCGAGCCAAAGAAGGCTGCAACGGAGAAGCCGCTCTATACAGAGAAATCGGTGAAAAAAGAAGAGCCTAAAAAAGAAAGGCCATTAAAAGCAGAAGAATTCAAAAAACCGGTAAAAACGGAAGAACCTGTAAAAGAAGAGCCGAAAAAGGAAGAGCCTAAGAAAGTGGAACCTAAGAAGGACAAGCCCAAGCCGGCAGAACCGGAGACCAAAGAGGAAAAGCCGAAACTCAAAGTGATGAGTTCCAGAGAGGCTGCGGCGGCGAGGGAGGCCCGCATGAAAGAAGAAGCCGAGGCACTCCAACCGGAGCCCAAGCCCGAGCCGGAACCCGTACCTGTCGCAGAGCCGGAACCTGAACCCGTACCTGTCGCAGAGCCCGAGCCGGAACCCGTACTTGCTGCAGAGCCGGAACCCGAACCTGTCGCAGAGCCCGAAGAGGAACTCGAAGAGGAGTACCTTGAGGACTTTGAGATCATGGAGGAGACCCCCGACGCATTGCTGAGGAGGGCCACATGGAACAAAGGTCTCAGATGCAGGAGGGACTACGGCGAATACCAGATCCCGATCGCATTTGTCAAGGCCAAGGTAGCGGTCTATGTCATGCAGGAGGCGGGAGCCACATCCGTCGACGAGAAACTCAGGGCCGCCGGATGGACAGTGCTGCGCTATATGGAAAGCGGCATCACCGACGGCAAGGCGCAGGCGGAGGAGATCAACAAGGCCGTGAAGGAGAACCTCAGGGCCGAACGCGCTGCGAAAAAGAAGAAGTCAAAGAAGTGATCTTCCCCCAAATTCTTTTCAAAACTCTTTAATTTTTCAATTTTTGCAACGAGGCACCTGCCTCGTGATGATATCTTGCCCAATGGGGCCCGATGATCGTTCTAAATTATTCACATCCGTGTTGCCCCGCAAAGTATGCACAGCCGCGTACATCAGCCAAAAGGATGGAAAGACCGGCCGCCCGGGCCTGCCATTAAATAATTGAGGCCGTCTCCGAAGAGACGGTTTATGGTTTAGAGAGGCAGTACTGGTCTCTGATACTGTTCGTTGAGTATCTCTGCCGATGCGATGTAGATCGCCAACGCACCTGTAACCACACCGAAGGCCCCGCCTATCTGCATGGCGATCTCCGACCCGGTGAATGCACCGTAGGTCAGTATGATCAAGAGCACGACGATCATCAGGAACGCAAGCTGGAACGATCTGGGGCTTCTAAATGGTCCCAGGAACAGGATCGAGGTCAGGATCAAGAACACGAGGAACATCGTCGCCAACGCGTTATGCTCGGCGCTGCCGAGTATTCCTATTTCCACTGTTGCGAAGGTTATCCAGAACAGTCCGAAGAATGTGAACACGGTCGCCGTGAACATTTTATTCCTTTTGAATTCTATCATCCCTGCGATGACCTGTGCGATACCGCCCAGGAATATGGCCGCCGCCAATATCGTCGGGTCCATACCGAAGAATCCCATATTGTGTATCGAAAGCAGGATCACTGTCATTCCGAACCCGAAAAGCCCTAACGTGGCCGGATTTGCTGTTTCATTTGAAGTCATTATTTGGCTCCCAAGCCCAACAAGGCGTGATACTATTTAGCCATTTTAGCGGTGTTCTGTGTATGGGTAGAAAGGGCCAGAAAAGATCAACGAGGCGGACAAACGGGGATCCGAACCCAATTTGTGATCCGGAGTTATCTCCTCATGGTCGGTCATACCTTTCATGAACACGCACCTTTCCGGCGAAGGGCCCTCATCTTTGATCGGGCGGAATGACATCTGCCATGCACACAAGTTTTTAAACGCCGATATTGTTGACAATATGGGATGCAGGATGGATAGCGGCACTCTAAAAAGCTCTCTGGTCAAACTCATTGATATGGACAACGAGGTCTACAGTACAAGGATGGCAACGGTATTCTGTCTGGTGACCTCGGCGCTTCTCTGGTGGATACCGGTCTTCGGCCCCGCGGTCGCCGGTTATGTCTGCGGAAGGAAGACCGGGTCGATGGTCAAGGGGACGATATGCGCGCTGATCTCTGGTACGTTCCTGCTTTTTATTGTCTGGGGGATGTCGGCGTTTGTTCTGGGGCACGGAGGATATCCGGCCGTTCCGGCCGGCGAGGCGGCCGCATCTCTGAAAGGGATAGTCGGCGCCACAGCGACCTATCTTCAGACGTTCTTCACCGAGGGGACGTCAAGCCTCAACCTTGCGAATCTGGGCGTTGTCACGGTGTTTGGTTCCGTAGGAGGCATATTGTCGAGACAGATACGCAAAGAGACGGCGCATCTGATCGCGGTAGGGGCGGCAGAAGGCTCGGCCAGGCCGGCCGCCAGGTCGATGCTCCTTTACGGCAGGAACAAAGAACTGGGGTTCGAATCCTTTGACGACTGCATCGCATCACAGAGGATGACGACCAACATGAACAAGGATACGATGGCGGAGCACAACGCCGAAAAAGGAGAAAAGGCAAAGGCGCCGGAAAGAAAACCTGCGACGACGGTCCAAACGGTCACTTCCACCGTTACAGGCACCGACACAGATGCGCAGAGCAAAGGGCAGGGCAACCCTTTCTCGGATATCTTGGAGAAGTTCAGCAACAAAAAAGATAAAACGTGATGTCCGCGCGAGCTAAAAATATTTTAATATTCTCACTCGTTGTCCTAGCCATAGAGGTTGAATGCTTGTTCTGTTCCGAATGCGGCTCGATGATGTTCCCGAAAGAAGGGGCGTACGTCTGTAAAGCATGCGGCTGTACCCAGGAGATAGGAGGCAAAGCGCAGGTTTTCATGACCGTCTCGGAGGACAAGGAGACAACGGTCATAACGGAGAACATCGCCACTCTTCCAAAAACGCACATAACCTGCCCAGAATGCAGTAACTCCGAGGCGTACTTTGTGATAAGACAGACGCGTTCAGCCGATGAGCCTGAGACTAGGATATACCGGTGCTGCAAATGCAGCTATTCGTGGAGAGAATACTGAACCTCAGGATGGATGCTGGTGAGGAAATGTTCAAAGCAGAGATAAAATCGGAGACACTCAAGGGACTGGTCAACATCGTCTCGACACTCATAGATGAGGTAAAGTTCACGATCACTCCGGAGGGAATGACGCTGAAGGC
>JAISPV010000028.1 GCA_031274665.1 Candidatus Methanoplasma sp.
TCTACCGCGAGAGGGAAAGGGTCCGCTTGGAGCTCGAGGAGAAGCTCCCGCGGAAGTTCGATAACAAGGCTCACGACGAAGATGACAAACAAGATGTGGAATTCGTCTGGGAGAGGATCGTCAGGCTCGGTACCGGCCCGATACAGATCGACGAGCTGTATACAAAAGATATAACGGAAAACCTCAGGACGTTCGTCGCAGTGCTCCATTTGGTAATGGACGGGAGGCTGGAGGTATCGCAGCAATCGCTTCCGAAAGGCGTGATCATCATTGAGATGAAAGTGCCCGGGATCCCTACGACACTGGAAAATAAAGAAGAAGAGGCAGAGGCGGTGAACTGAGGTGGATGAGAAGGGCGCGGTCGAGGCGGCACTCTTCTCCAGCGCAGAAAAGATAAACGTCGCCGGTATAGCCGAAAGGACAGGGCTTTCCGAGGAAAAGATAAGGCATGCCTTGAAAGACCTCAGGAAAGAATACGACGATCGAAATTCGGCGATAATGATCGCCAAGATCGGAAACGAATTCAAAATGATGCTCAGAGCGGAGTACACAGAATTCACCGGAAAATTCGCGAAAGCGGAGATGACAGGAGGGATGATGCGCACGCTGAGCACCATCGCCTACAATCAGCCGGTGCTTCAGTCCGAACTCTTCAAGACACGCGGCCCGAGGACCTACGACGACGTCCGCGCTCTGATAGACATGGACCTGATCTCAGGCAAAAGAGTAGGACAGACGCTGGAGCTGTCGACCACAAAGAAATTCTCCGAGTATTTCGGCATCGGAAGCACGAGAGTTTCCGACATAAAGAAATGGATAGAATCCCAGGCGAAGAACATCTGACCCATCCCCGTTTTTCGTCTGGGAAAAGCTTTTAACCAAACATCCCATGGTTAGGAATGATAATATGGTAATGCCGCAAACGTTGCTGGAAAAATCATTGGAAAAGCGTGTCTCGCTCCTTCTCAAAGACGGGAGGATCCTGGAAGGTAAATTCACTGGTTTCGACGAGTACATGAACATGGTGTTGGATGAGACGGTCGAAAACAACACATCCGGTGAAGAAGTGAGGCGTTTAGGGACGGTCGTGCTGCGCGGCAACAATGTGGTAAGCATCTCTATCCTATGAAAACTCATTAGTCAGATAACGGCAAGGAAGGTACATCTCCTATGTCCCTGTTCAAACGGATCAACGACATCTCAAATAACAATAGGTCAAGGAAAGCATGGTTCTCCTTTGTCTGTCTGATCTTCCTTATACTGATAATAATTCCTTCGGTATACGTCATTCTGAATATTTTCACGGAGTGGGGCCGTGTCAGCGAGGTAATGGACGATCCCGTTATGATGTCCGCCATAACGGGGGCTTTGTGGAATTCGTTCAGCATCGCAGCGATCGTGACCGTCATCGACATTCTGGTCGGGATCCCCATGGCCTGGATCTTCGTAAGGAAGCAGTTCAAAGGGAAGAAATACCTGGACACGCTGATGGATATGCCTCTGGCATTTCCTACAGCTGTCGTCGGTATATCGGCGGTGATGTTCTGGGGAGCCCCGGCCGGTATCGACATACCCGGGCTGGGGATAGTTGTCTCCCCGTATCTGATGATGATCCTTCTGCATGCGATATTCACGTTCCCCTACATGGTAAGGTCCCTTTCAGCTATATTGGAACAGATAGAACCCAATTATGAGACGGCGGCGATGACCCTTTCCGCATCAAGGTTCACTGCCGTAAGGACGATAACCCTTCCTCTTTTCCGTGCCGGCCTGGTGACCGGTACGATACTTTGTTTCGCAAGGTCTCTCTCGGAGACCGGAGGGACATACATCGCGCTGAGCATGATGGGTGTGGACTCCACATTCTTCACGGGGCCTACTTTCATCGCTTACATGAAAGACCTGGCCAAGGTCGACCCGACCATCGACCCGACCGGAGCGCTGATACTGATAAGCGTGCTGATGATAATCCTGGCACTTATCTTGCTTATCGTGGTCAAGACGCTGATCACTAAATTCAAGATACCCATAAGGAAGGTCTGGCCTCAGTTCGGAAGGTTATTGAGCAGAGGCGCGATGCCGAAGTTCAAGGATGCGTTCTCGATTGCGTTCCTGGTCGTGATAGTGCTTCTTCCGACCTTTTACATTTTCACATTCCTGACGCAGCCAATGGCCGATATCAACTACGGGGCGTTGTTGAGCGCAGTGGGGGTATCATTCCTCATCGCGGGCATCGCGGTAGGATTCAATATTGTGTTCGGAACTCCCATCGCGTTGTATATCGCAAGAAAAAGAGATACAACTCTGGGCAGGATATTGGACAATCTGGTCAACGTGCCGCTTATAATCCCGACTACCGCGCTCGGATTCTCTCTGGCGCTGTTCTGGGGCAGCATTTACACAGGAGGTGTACTGTCCATCGTGATGGTCATTATGGGGCACATCGCGTTCACTTTCCCGCTGGTCGTGAGGAACATCACCGGTGCGGTCGAAGAAGTGGACGCCTCATTTGAGGAAGTGGCCATGACCCTCGGGGCAAAACCCTTCCAAGCGTTCTCCAAAGTACTCATGCCCATAATCAAATCCTCGATAATCGCGGGCGCGATACTTGCCTTCACCCGAAGTCTGGGGGAGACCGGGGCGACGATCGCGATAGACCCCACGGCGAACACGGTGCCCGTTTACATCACGACATTGGTCAAGGCGGGCAACTATTCCGAAGCGGCGTTCTGTTCGATAGTCCTGATCGTCATATGTTTCGTGTTGTTGTTCGCGATAAAGATAATGATCAGCAGAGGTGGCCGCCGTGCCTGAGATCGTCCTGGACGGACTGCATAAGGACTACGGGGGATGCCCGGCAGCCAACGGATTATCGCTTACGGTGAAGGAAGGGGAGTACCTCTGCATACTCGGTCCGACGGGATCGGGCAAGACCACCTGCCTCAGGATGATATGCGGGCTCACCAAACCCGATAAAGGAAGGGTGCTGTTCGATGGCGCTGACGTAACGAACATGCCGGTCAGCGACAGGAAGGCGACCATGCTGTCCCAGATATATTCCCTATTCCCCCCGAAAACGGTCTACGAGAACGTGATGTTCTCCCCGCAGATCAAGGAATGGGACGAGGAGACCGCAAAGCAGCTGGTCAAAAGCACGCTGAAGATGGTGCACATGGAGAACAAGGTCAACGCCTATCCTCACGAACTCAGCGGAGGCCAGCAGCAAAGGACCGCGCTTGCCAGAGCGCTTGCTTCAAGTTCGGACATCCTGCTTCTCGACGAACCGCTCAGGGCGCTTGACGCAAGGCTCAGGCTGGAGCTCAGGCATGAACTGAGGTCTCTCGTCAAAGAGATGGGTCTTACCGCGATACACGTCACCCACGACCAGGACGAGGCGTTGGAGATGGCGGACCGCATCGCCGTCATCAGGAGGGGGAAGATCGTTCAGATAGGTACGCCGATGGAGGTCTTCCGCGATCCGAGAACGCCGTTCGTGGCAAACTTCGTGGGAAGGTCCAACATATTCCTGGGGAAGATCACTTCGGTAGGCGAAGCGTTCACCGAGATAAAGCTGGAGAGCGGC
>JAISPV010000111.1 GCA_031274665.1 Candidatus Methanoplasma sp.
TGTCGATTATGATCCTGGCGTCGGGTATCGTATCCGAGTAGGATTGGGTCAGCATGTCCCCAAGGAACAGGAAGTACAGCGCGATGACGATCAGTGCGGCGAACATCGAGAATATGACCGCCGTCTTGTCCCGGAAGAACACCTTTACGTTGCGGGCGGTAAACGGGATCAGGTTCGAACTCATTCCAATCCCCCCTCTTCGACTATTTTCACAAAAGCATCATCAAGCGTTCCGTTCAGGATCTGGATATTGGAGATATGCCCGCGGTAGCGGTCTATCAAAGGCAGGGAATCGATCGTGTGGTCAATGGGTATCGTTATCACGCCGGCCTCCTCCGAAAAGTTCATGCCGTCCGACCTGAGCACTTCTGAGAATATAGAAAGGTCCTTGGGAACGATCATCATCAGGTCGGAACTGAACCTCTCCTTGAGATCGGTGGGGGTCCCCTCCGCAGATATCCTGCCTTTGTTGATCACCACTACGTAATCCGCCCCCGCGGCCTCTTCCATATAGTGCGTTGTAAGGAAGACCGTCACTCCTTCCTTGTTCTTCAGATCCAGTATCATCCTCCAGACATCGCGTCTTGTCTGCGGGTCCAATCCCGTGGTCGGTTCGTCAAGGAACAGAAGTTTCGGTATGTGTATCAACGCCCTTGCGATGTCCGTCCTCCTTTTCTGCCCTCCGGAAAGCTTACCGTATCTCCTGTCGGCGAGGTCCGATATCCCCACAATGTCCATGGCCCTCTGCAGCCTTTCCTCTACGGGGCCGGAACCGTACAGTCTTCCCCTGAACATCAGATTCTCTTTAACTGTCAGCAAAGGATCCAGCGTACCGTTCTGACAGACGACGCCTATGTCTGACCGGATCTTATTGTCATCTTTGCCAAGCACGCTCTCGAATATCCTCACATCTCCGGAGTCTGGTTTTAAGAATGAACACAATATGTCAATGGTCGTACTCTTTCCCGCCCCGTTCGGTCCGAGAAAGGCAAAGAGCTGTCCGGAGCCCACTGTGAAGGAGATATCGTCAACTGCTTTGATGTTACCATAGTATTTCTTCAGATTGGATACCTCGATCGCATTCACATATTCTATATATTGATGCGATTTAATATCGTATCGGCCTGCCGCCCATTACCATCTGTGCGTTTTATGTGCATTTTGATCATCGTCACCGCCCCTTCGCAGCGGCTGGATGCAGCGTTTATGAGATAAGTTCCGGGTGCGGAGTCTTGCTCTGATAACGCGGTCTGATTAAGCCAAATCTTTAATAATGGCTCTTCATTCTGAGGTCACAACGGGCAGGTAGATCAGTTGGAAGATCGCTACCTTGGCATGGTAGAGGCCGCGAGTTCAAATCTCGCCCTGTCCACATTCATGTTCATCTATATATACTAGAAAACGACATATGAACCACTGTGGCAATATGGTCGTCGAACCTGTAGACTTTTACGGAATGTCGCCTGAAGACATACTTAAATATCTCCCAAGGAAAAACTGCGGAGGCTGCGGCAAGAGCCGCTGTGAGGAATTTGCAGGATCCCTAAGCAAAGGAGAGTCCGAAATAAAGGAATGTCCGGAGATCGGTCTGGAGATGAAAAGGTCCCTCGAAGGCGGGCTGTCAATAAGGCTGGAGGTACACGAAGCAGACTTCACTATGTCCACCGTCTCGGAACAGCTGATACCCGTGAACGATCCGACACCGGATTCGCCCGTTCTGGTAACAGGCAACTCGAATGTGACCCTATATGTTCTAAGGCTGATCTTTGAGAGGGCGCCGAACGTAAGCGCATGGATAATCCCGACAGATACGAAAGGTTTCACCATCGACCATGTGATGTCGATGGGCGTCATGACGCCGATGACCGTGATGAATGCTATTTCGACATCGGGAATAGTCAGCAGGGTGAACTCCAAGATCATGATAATCCCCGGGCTCTGCGAAGGTCTCGAGCGTAAGATCGAGACCATAACCAAGTGGAAGGTCATTGTCGGACCCAAAAGCGGATTCGAGCTCCCGGCGTATCTGACGCAGATGGCGGAAGAGAACTAAGGTTAAGAAAGGGAGCCCGGCAGCTGCATAACGGGGAGAGACGGGGTCTCAGCAGCAGTCATCATCCGAACAGTCGCAAGTCGGTTCCTTTCCGGTCAGCCATCCTTTTATGATGGCGTATGCACAGCCTACGCCCGAATTGACGAATATTGCATCTGCAGGGCAGTTCTTTGCGCACCCTCCGCATTCCATGCACGCGTCCCGGTCTTTTATGCGGGCTTTGCGATCATTGATAATGAAAACATCGTGGGGGCAGACCTCTTTGCACCTGCCGCAACCGATGCACTTCTCACTATCGAGTTGGAGGGTTACCACATTCTTCAGATATCTCACAAGATCACTCTCCCAAGCAACAGCAGCGCGGCGCCGATGACAATCGTTACGGCGATCAACGGAACGGCGATCTTCATTTCTTTCATGACCCCGGAGAAAGAGGTGTATGTCGATGAGCCGGTAAAGTTCATCGCAAAATACGCCGATACGGACGGCAGCAGGAACATATATCCGGCGGCTGCCGCGAGATCGTCCCGAAACCACCCTAACATCCACACGATGTAGGCGGCCCAGCATAGTCCGAGGATCCATCCTTTCAGCGAGAATGCCCTTACCGGTATGATCGGAAGCAGGATCGGCGTGACTACTGTGCCGAACACTACCGCCCCCATATATGCGGCGAGGTCCCCGATCCCGAACGGTTCCGTTGCGATCAGGTTCGCAAGGAACAACAAACCGAAGACGACCAGAGAGATCCTCATCGCCGCAATGAACTCCATCGGGGTCAGGACCATTCTGTTATATGTTGTGAACTTTACCTTCCGCATATCGTCCGTTGCCTTCATATCTGCGGCCAGAAAGGCTTTGATATCAGACGCTCGGACCGGGCCGTAGACAATATTGAAACCTATGCGCTTTTTCACTTCGTTTGAATCTACGCCAGGAGCACCCAGCTGAGGAAGGATGAGGGTCCTGTGCGATACAACTCGGGAAAGTCCTGTTTTCTTAATGCGGTTCAACAATTCTTCGGTACCGAACGTACCTTTGCCGGCAGCGCACCATACATTGACGCCTTTTGTATCCAGTATCAGTAAATAGCAGTTAACTCCGGTAAGTTCCTTGCGCAGACTGTCAAACGTAAGTTTGTAGTTCGCACTGACCAGCACGGGGGAGAAACAATCCGGGTCCCCAACGGCGTACAGCCCCGGCTGGACCCTGTAGTTCATCCGCCCTATTCCGCACCGTACCTTTAGTGCGCCGACCTGATCCTTAAAGGTCAGTTCGGTCTGAACCCTTTGTATGGTCCCAGGATTGTTTTGGCAGCAGCAATCGCTCATTCGCAACACCTCTCTGTAAAACATTCTGCGGCGGTCACATCGGTCAATCTCCGAAGCAGTTCTATCGCATAGTTTCTGCCTTCTTCACTGATCGAATAATGCGTCCACTTGCCTGCTTTGCGGGGCAGAACGATCCCGCTGTCGCAAAGGACCTTCATACGGTGGGACAATGTCGGTTGAGAGATATCGACATTTTCCAGGATGACGCAGGCGCATTTCTCCCCGCTTTGCAGCATTTCTATGATCTTGAGGCGGTTCACGTCGCAAAACGCTTTGAATACCCGAGCATTGTTCTCATGGTCGTTTTCCACAGGTGTCCCTCGCATCGAAAATTATCAAGGACACATCGGCCAGCCGATATATGTGTATGTTCACCGCTTCGGCCGATCAGAGGCCCGCCAAAGATCATAAAATCGTATTTGAGAATATGATCAGCTGACTGAATGTAATCACTCGATATGAAATATTTTTCCGCACGATCTCAAAGAGGGCTTTCTTCCAGAGATTAAGTTGGCCGCCGCGATGAGACCAGACCGTCTGACACAGACCCAATGCCCAAATGTATATAACATCGATAGGCGTCTATCCATGTGAGTTGATATCCATTGAGTGACAAATACGCAGAAAATGTCGAATTATTCAAGGCTCTTTCGGACAAAAACAGGCTCATGATAATTGACATCTTATCCTGCGGGGAGCTTTGCGCCTGCAAGATACTGGCGGAGTTCGACATCACACAACCCACTCTTTCGCATCATATGAAGATCCTCTGTAATTGCGGATTGGTGAGCGCACGCAAGGAGGGGAAATGGATGTATTATTCTCTCAACGAAAAGGCAGTGCGCGATTTTACGGTTTTTCTGCAGCGTGTCACTTCCAGCAAAGAGGATTGTATATGCAAAAGCAGAAACGTCATAAAACATGGAGATGCGCAGTGCAATGAATAAATCAGGACTATCATTTTTAGACCGCTTACTTACCGTTTGGATCTTCATAGCAATGGGCATCGGCGTCCTTTTGGGATACCTGGTCCCGAGCTTGGCA
>JAISPV010000120.1 GCA_031274665.1 Candidatus Methanoplasma sp.
TTCGAGGATACCGTGCTTTTCTTCTTCGACTGCATCATCCCGGAATTGATGAAGAGACTCAATGTCACCGAAGAGGACATGCGGAAAAAACATGCCATCTGGGTATGATCATTCCATAATGATCAGCGGCGCCTTTTGCTGCTCGCCGCCGCTGCAGTAAAATGCGGCGAAGGTCGAGTCCGACGGATCGATCACGACGGCGAACCCTATCTCGCTGCCGAATATGCCGAGATGCGTCCTTATGTCCACATCGGAAAGAAAACACCCTATCCCGAGATGGGAATGATACCAGCCGACGACCGCGTTCCCTTCGCATTTGTCTATCGAATCAAAAAGGTCCTCTATCGCTTCTTTCTTGAATCTGACGCTCACCTCGTCCGCATCCAGATCCGAAGTTGCCGTGTCGGTCACCTTCACGTACGTCCCCTCCTCGTCCTTCAGGATTTGTCCTATCAGCAGTCCCATCACCTCCTTGTTCTCAAGGTATCCGGCCTCTGCGTGGTCCGCCATCGCCGCTATCGTTCCCTCGGCGATGTAGAGGGATACGCCCTTTACCGGCCTTGTCCTGAACTCCGTCTCCGGCGTATCGGACGATAATATCTTAGGCATCACGCCCACCGTATCTTACTTCAGCTTCGAATTTGGGTTTGTTCCTGACATACCATCTCGCCGCTTCCATACACGAATCCGTGCCGTACGGGTTCATGGGATTGGGGTCGGAGATCAGTTGTTCCACGCCTTTCACGAAGGAAAGGAGCGACGATCCGAACGACCAGTTGTCAAGTGTCTTCACACACACGAACCCTCCGTCATCAGGCATCATTATGTTTGGATGGAATATCGGGGTCATCCACTTGGCCCTCGGTCTCTCGTAGGGATATTCCTCGGAGACAATGATGACGAAAACATGCTCGTTGCCTACTTTGTCCTTGGATATCCTCGCCGGAGTGTTCTTGAGCGCTATGCTTATCTCGATCGGAAACCCCGCCCTCTCCGGCACTGCCGGGATCCTTATCCTCAGGTGGTCGTTAAGGCCCAGGATCTCGTTGTTGATCCTTTTTATCAGGACCGGCCTCACCAGGCCCATATCAGGCTCCGCCTTCCGGGTCCGGGATCATCTCGATGACGTCGTCATCCCGGAGGTTTATCTCGTCTATGCTTTGGTTCTTGTTAAGGAGTTTCGTTCCCTTTCTGAGCACATATGCGCCGGCGTCCTTCCCCCAATATTCTGCTGCGGTATCGATTATGTCCTCTACCCTCTCATAGGACTCCAGTTCCATCCTTATGGACGAGTTGTTCAGCGTATTGACAACGGTAACCCTGACTGTCATTTCAATTCCTCCGTGTTGTGATTCGGACAGCTGCTGTCTTCCGGGACCTCGAGTTCCTGCATCGTCCCCGACAGCCCGTCGTAGTACATGACGTTCCTGATACTCAACTCCCTCCTACCTGATAATATTTTCATTGCCTCCCTTACCTGCACCGCGGCGATGACCGATGTGGTCGTTATCTCCGACGCGAGTTTTGGTACGAAAATGGTGCCTCCCCCCGTGCAGGAGAACCTCTCGTCCATCATCTTCATGTGCGAGCTGTTCATTCCGCATTCGAGGCAGGGCCCGTTCTCGAACACTACCTGCACCTTCCCTCTGAATCCGTCGGTGGCCCCGTCGATATACGGTATCCTGTGGTATCTCGCGTGGGAGTTCACGTGAAGCCTGGCGGAGATGTTGTCGAGGCACCCCATAACGATGTCGAACTCCCAATCCTCCGTTTCCTGTATCCTGGAGACGACCGGGACGATCTCTGCGCCGGGATACAGACCGCCGGCCCTTTCCGCGACGACCTCTGCTTTCTTCCTTCCTCCGTCGGTCTCCCTGAAGAAGACGCACCTGCTGAGGTTCGATGCTACGATCTCGTCCATATCAACGACCGTGATCTTCCTGAATCCCGCCAGCAGCATGCATTTTACGACCTCGTTCCCCAGCGCGCCGGCGCCTGCCACCAGACATCTGGTGTTCTGTATGCTGTCGAGGTCCAGCCAGTCTATCCGCCTCATCCTGTCGAACCTGTCGGCGTCGTATTCTCCTACCTTCACGCGATACCATCCGCTTGTGAATATAAACGATAGACGGCGAGAGATTTAAACCATGATGACGATGGACCGTCATGTCCGTCAGGCTGCCTGAGCACGACCACTGCAAATTCTGCGGGGATCCCGTACCTTTCGAGCAGGCATACTGCTCGGAGGACTGTTATTGGAACGACCAGGCCAAGAACAGGAAGGAAAAAAGAAACAACATCATATTCGTGGCGTTGACGGCCGCGAGCGTGGCGGCGATAGCGATCGCGGGCATTTTGTTGTGATCAGCGGCTTTGACCGAGGTATGACCGGACCTTGCGGACGTCGTGCACCCTCAGTATCCCCGCGCCGCTGTCCGCGGCGATCTTTGAGACGATGGCGGTCGCATCGTCCTTGTCCGTATCGGGATAATATTGCGAGAGGAACCTTTTTCTGGACGGCCCTATGAGCACCGTGTGGTCTCCGCCGAACCGCCCGCTGTCCGAAACGATCGCCATGTTCTGTTCGGCGGTCTTTCCGAAGCCGACTCCGGGATCGAGGATGATGTTCCTTTTGTCCATTCCTCTGCTGACCATGTGTTCAGCCCGCTCGTCGAGGAACCTTTTGATCTCGGCAAGGGCGTCCCCTTCCATCGTATCTGCCGCAAGGGTCTTCGGTGTCCCGTGCATGTGCATGATCACTGCCGGAACGCCGCGGGAGATGACGACGTCGGCCATCGCCTCGTTCCTCAGCCCCCATATGTCATTGACCATGGATGCCCCGGCCTTCACGGACCCGTCTGCGACGCGCGGCTTCGCGGTATCTATCGAGATCGGCACACCGACGGTGGGCGCAAGCTCCTTTATCACACCGATCACTCTTTTCAGCTCCTCTTCCTCCGATACGGGGTCCGAGCCGGGCCTGGTGGATTCTCCTCCCACGTCCACTATGTCCGCGCCTTCGTCGATGAGGCGGTACGCATGTTCCAGCGCATCTTTCTTTGAAAAATGTGCGCCTCCGTCCGAGAAGGAATCCGGCGTAACGTTCAGTATTCCCATTATCAGCGGCCGGCCGTCCCGGCTTCCCCAGAGGTCGGAAGGATACTTCATCAGAGGTTGGCGTCAACCAGTTCCGTCAGGTCCACTATCTTTACCTTTCTGTCGCCTGCGGCCGCGGTCAGGTTCGCGACGCAGAACGGGCATGCCGTTACGATCACGTTCGCGGCGCCGGCCTCTTCCAGTCTTGTCCCGGCGATATCCATCGCTTCCTCGGGGTAAGCTGACCTCACTCCTCCGCCTCCGCCGCAGCAGTGGCTGGCGGATTTGTTGAACTTCATTTCCTTGAATGCTATGCCGGGGACTTTCTTCAGCACTTCCCTGGGGGGCTCGTATACCTTGCAGTGCCTCCCGAGGTGGCAGGGGTCGTGGTACGTGACGTTCACTTCGCCCAGGGGCTTCAGCTTCAGGTCCTGTTTCGCCAGGAACTCCGACATGTGCAGCACCGTGAACGGAACGTCCACGAACTTGGGGTACTCTATCTTGAACATCCTGTAGCAACCTGAACAGGAGAGGACCAGTGTCTCTACCCCCAGCGCCTTTATCGCCTCGACATTCTTTTTCATGAGCGCGATGCTCTTCTCCTCGTCTATACCGATCCTCTGAAGGACCGACCCGCAGCATACCTCGTCAACGGTGGTGAAGTCCGCGCCCAGTTTCTTCAGTATCGAGAGCGACGCTGCGGCGATCTTCTTTTCTCTGTATGCGGCCGTACATCCCGCAAAATACCCGATCTTTGCTTTGTGCGGCGCTGTCCCGAGTGTTTTCACCACGGTCTCCTTCTCCCCGTACGGGTTGCCGTATTTGTCCACGCTGTCCGCGACGGCCTTGTGCTTGGGGAGAATATGCCCGCTCTTCACCAGGTCGGAACGGCACAGCTCTATCACTTCGACGATATCTACCGTTGAAGGGCAGCGCCTTACGCAGTCCGCACAGGTGGTGCAGGTGTAGATGTTCTCGATCACGGAGTCGTCTGCGTCCAGGCCTCCTGTCAACAGTCCGTAGGTAAGGATTATCCGTCCCCTTGACGACCCTGCGTCCCACCCGACCGATTTGAACGAGGGGCATACGCTCTTGCAGAATCCGCACATGGTGCAGGTATTCAGCGCTTCATTCACTTTTTTTATCTTGTCAGCTTCGAAATCGCTCATTTTACTCAACCCTGGGTATTGTTACGCTACCATCCATCAATACTATGACCTTCGCGTCAGGTTTCTGTCTGAGCGCTTCCTTCACAGCGGCGTCCACCGTTGGGAACGGTGTAATGTTGGCGGCCTTTATCATCTCCGGATCCAGGTCCGTTACCGCCCATATCTCTGCCCAGACCGCTATCTCGGCCATCTTGGCCGCCTTGTGGTATCCGAGCTTGTATTCTTTGCTTAGGTTCTCAAGCACCTGCTTGGGATCCTTCGAGGAGGAAAGCTGCGTGAGGAATGTCGGATGACCCACGCCCTCCCTGCATTTGGCGACCATTATTATCTTTCCCCCTTCCTTGAGCGCCCATTTTCCGTTGTCCAGCGCCTTCTGGGATTGGTATAGGTCCACATCCATCGGGTACGGCGCCACCGAGATCACGATGTCGGCCTTCCGGGGTATCGGAACGGAGAACACCTGGTTCGCCCATTCCACCGCCCGGTCGAACGCCGGATTCAGGCTCCCCGATGCCACTTTGTAAATGTGCTGGTGCCTGTCGAGGACCATCTGTATCGAGAATATCTCCTTACCCTTTACAACTTCCAGGGCGTCCATCATGTCCTCGTGTACGGGGTTGCCCTTGAGGACCAAGGACTGCGCCTCCTCCCTCATGGCCAGTTTGTGGTTGGTCTCTATTGTCTTATACGATGCTACCCCGGGAAGGAATGATTTTCTGCCGCCGGTGTATCCGGCGAAGTAGTGAGGCTCGACGCTTGTGATTATCACCAGCCTGTCTGCCTCCACGGCGATCTTGTTGACCTCCATGGGGGTGCCGTTCTTCGATGTCCCCAGATTGACGCACTCCGATTTCTTGGCGTCGTGAGATATTATTCTGTCTTTCAGGACCCCGTAATGCCTGCCGAACACGAAGTCGTATTCCTCGTGCGTCATATCTCTGTGTGTTCCGGTAGCTATCAGATATCTGGCTATGCGCAGGTCCATCCTTTTTGAGAGCGCGTCCAGCACTTTTGCGGTAGGGGTCGGCCTTGTCCCGTCGTTCACGATGAAGACGATGTCCTTTCCTCCTTCGAGGAATTTGGACAGCGACTTATATCCGATCGGATCGTCTATGGATTCGTTTATCACTTCGTCCGGATCCCTGCATTTGACATCCAAAGGATAGAATGTTCCAATGTAATTCTTGTCCGGGACCTCGATCTTCTGAACCCCGTCCTTCCCGTACTTGATATCGATTATCATGTGAGACCAAACCCCAGAATCACAGAGCCTAATATTAATTATTTATCCGTGCCGAGACCGCCGCCGCGGTCGGATAAGTTATTTAGCGACCATAATATATCTTCTTTAATGGTCTCTTTGGGAGAATTAGGAGAAAGGGAGCTGGTCGAAGGTATCCGGAATATCATACGTCTGCCGCCGGGACTCGGCCCCGGAGATGACTCCGCGGTCATACCTAACATAGGCAGGGATATCGTGGCCTGCGTCGACGGCATTACCTTCGAAAGACATTTTCCGAAAGGGATGACATATGAGGAATTCGGATGGATGGCCGCAGCGGTCAACATCAGCGATCTTGCCAGCATGGGTGCGGTGCCGATCGGTCTGCTGGCGGGGCTGACGATGCCGGCGGACCTTGACGTGAGGTCGCTCTACGACATCATGCTGGGCATGGATATTTGCGCAGAATCGTACGGCGCATACATATACGGCGGAGACACCAAGTTCGGGAGCGGGGGCGTGTCATGTACCGCTATCGGCACGCTTGAGGGAAGGTCGCCGATGCTCAGATCGGGTGCGAGACCCGGAGACATCATCGCGGTCACCGGTTCGCTCGGGTCGGCTGCCGCCGGGTTCTATGCCGCCGAGAACGGCCTTGAGGGTCTTGTGTCATCATCACCTCTGATGACCCCCGTTCCGCGTGTGGACGAGGGCGTCGCCCTGGCGGCATCCGGTGCGGTCACGTCATGCATCGACCTGTCGGACGGACTTGCCGAGGGGGCAAGAAGCATATGCAACGCCAGCAAAGTGGGCATGAACATACACATGACCTTTCTGCCGGAGGGGGAAGGCGTCGAGACGGTGTTCTCCGAGCTCGGCATCCCGAAAAAGGAGATGATGCTGTATTGGGGCGGGGACTACGAACTGCTGTTCACCTTTGACAAGAGTAAGATGGAAACGTTATACTCCTACGACGTGGATTTTTCCGTAATTGGTATAGTCACGAACGACAATACACCCTACATCGACTACGGGGACAGAAGGGAGGCGATGGGCAACGGCAGGTATTAATCCCAACATTGAAGCAAGATACTATCACCGCGACGGCGAGAAATATGTGTGCGAACTGTGTCCGCACAGATGCAGGATACATGTTAACGGATTCGGGAAATGCCTGGCCAGAAAAGGCGAGGAAGAGAAGCTCATCGCGAACAATTACGGCAAGGTCTCATCCTTTTGCGTCGACCCCGTCGAAAAGAAGCCGCTCTACCACTATTATCCCAAGACAAAGATATTCTCCGTCGGAGGGATCGGCTGCAACATGTTCTGCAAACACTGCCAGAACTATGCGATATCCATGTCCCCCGCCGGCAGGAGGCGCACAACCTACGAATCGCCGGAGGAGATCGTCGCTTTCTGCAGAAAAGAGAAGTTCGATGCGATCGCTTTCACATACAACGAGCCGATAATCTGGTTCGAGTACATAATGGACATAATGAAAGAGGCGCCGGACCTGCGGTGCGTTCTGGTCAGCAACGGCCTGATATGCGAAGAGCCGCTGAGGGAATTGTGCAAAGTGACCGACGCGATGAACATCGACATCAAAGGCTTTACCGAAGAGTTCTACATGACCGTCTGCGGAGGCCATCTGGCAGACGTCATGAGATCGACGGAGATAGTGAACCAAGAGGGGGTGCATCTCGAGCTCACGTATCTTGTGATCCCGGGATACAACGATTCTGAGAAAGAGATCGAAGAGTTCTCCTCGTGGGTACGGGACAGGCTGTCCCCGGAGACGCCTGTGCATTTCTCAAGGTTCCATCCGGACTTTGAGATGATGGATGTCCCGATCACACCCGTCGAGACCCTGCTCCGGTGCAGGGATACCGCAATGGAATGCGGCCTGGAGTACGTCTACGTCGGGAATGTGGTGGCCGACGATTCTTCGGACACATACTGCCCCAACTGCGGGGCGCTGGTGATCCGGCGCAGAGGATACAGCGTGGAGATCGTAGCGCTGAACGGCGACCGTTGTTCACAATGCAGAGAGAGGATGCACATCAAGCGATAAGGAACAGAGGGTCGCCTATGAGAACGATCACCGCTACGGCGATGGTGATCAATACCACAAAGGGGATCATCGGGGTGACCCAGACCGTCTCGTGCCCCGCCTCTTTGAGTCTGGAGTAAATGCCGCTTATATCCTCGTCCTTCGGTATCTTTATGTAGGTCAGTTCGCCTTCGACGATGTCTTCCAACGGCCATACGAAGGCCACCTCTGCCTTGGAAATATCCATCCGGTAACCGGAGGCCATCTTTCTTGAGATTATCCCCGCTCTCGCATTCCTGACGACGAAGTACACGAATATGGGTATTGCAAGTACGGCCGCGAGGAACAGGGACGACACGGAGAGGACGAAGACGTGGCTGAGAAGACCCGGAGAGACATCCGCCAGCGGCAGTCCTGTGAAATAGGGATACATGGGGAAAATTATCGAAAGGACGACGAGGCACTTCACATCCGCCCCTCCTCTGACGATGCCCAGGTAATACGCTCCGACGTAGACGAGATAGTAGATTGGCACCGATGCCCATGCCACCATGACGTCATCCGACAAGCCGGAACTGAGGGGTATGATGAAGAGCAG
>JAISPV010000017.1 GCA_031274665.1 Candidatus Methanoplasma sp.
TGGGACCCGTACAGTTCAACTATGGACGATGACTTCTTTGCTTTGGCTATTGTCCTTCTCGCGGTCTCGGTATGCTATTTCATCTTATGGATCTGGAATATTTTCGATGCGTACAAAAAGGCAAATGAATACAACGATTCCCTGAGGGCCACCGGAAAACGCCCTTGGTGATCCGAAGGACCGAACCACATTCCTGAAACGCCTTCTCTTTCTTTAACACGGCCGATCCCTGCAGCGACGGCCTTGCAATGCTCAAAAAGTGACCCGGCAGGCCGATCTCCGCCCGCCTCATCGGACGGTCTCAGCAACGATTTTTATCGGCCAGCGCTTCAATATTGTTAAATACATAAAATCAACATATATAACTATGGCATCTTACTGTTCAAAATGTGGTAAAGACCTCAGCGATGGGATCAGGTATTGTCCCGTATGCGGGTTCGATACAATGAGCCAAGGAAGCGGGAGTGACAGCAACAAAAACAGCGGTCAGAACTTCAATACGCAGATCAACAACAGTTTCCAGGGCATGGGCGGCATGGGCGGAACGCTCACGATCATATTCGTGCTTGGATTGTTATGGGCGATAGGGTCATTCTTAAGTGGTATCTACTTTATAGCTATGGGAGATTCTTTCTCTTTCTTCTTCTACGGCGGAACGCTCCTCATCGTCGCGGGGGTCCTTAGCTTAGTGAGCGGACTGCTCGCCCTCCTCAGCTGCATGAACATCTATAAGCTGGAGAAGCATGAGCAGGCCTGTCTTTTCTGCCTGATCGGATCCTTGATCGGTCTGTTCACCGGCGGTGTCATCGCAGGGATCGTCGGTATCATCTTCTACTTCTTGATGAAGAACGAAAAATACAGGTTCAAATCGTAAACCCAAACCGGCCCTCCGGGGCCGCAACCATTTTCTTTTTTCCTTCCTTTCCTTTGTTCCTTAACTAAAAAGTGTGATACTGCTGAGCCCGTGAGAATGCTCATACCGCGAGGGGGCGCTGATCCCTGAGCGGGGCGAATATCACAGCCGGCATCTTCCCGGACGCTGTAATGAGCGCTTTCTTCCTCCCCGTCCCCTTCTCTTTCCGATGATAGTGTGCCGCGACCGACGAGCCGCAGTGCGGATACAGGAAAGGCGATCCTTTGCCTTTTCCGGTCGGTGGTACAATTAAAAACCGATACTGTGTTGCACTCACGATGTATGAGAAACTAAAGGCCAGCATTATGCGCAGCCCGGTCATCGATAAGAACGGATATCCGTATCTGATCCATCCCGTCACCGACGGCATACCCATGATGGAGCCGGATGTCCTTGAGGAGATAATCGACTGGATGGTCTCTGTCTGCAGCTTCGACTGCGACCGCATCGCAGCTCCCGAATCTATGGGGATCCCTTTTGCCGTTCCTTTATCGCTCAGACTCAGGATACCTTATACCGTCATCAGGAAAAGATCGTACGGCATCGAAGGAGAGATCAAGGTCTCATACAAGACAGGATATTCAGACAGTGATGTGTACATCAACGGCCTCAAGAAAGGGGACCGGGTCGTCATCGTTGACGATATGCTAAGCGGAGGAGGGACGCTGTCGGCGATCGTGGGCGCCTTGAGGGAGAACGGCATATCTGTGACGGACGCTCTGGTCGTTTTCAACAAAGGGTCCGAGATTGAGAGCGTCAACAAACGTTTGGGCATGGATATCAAACGAATGTTCGACATCTCGGTCGTTGACGGGTCCATTACCGTACGGGACGCTTAAGCTAATTGTAATTCCCGGCTTTAAGTCAGAGAGCGCCGTCATCGTGTCGTGGGGCCCGATCTTATCGTATTGGTGATGGCAGCGTGTCTTGCCGGTTCTGCGCTGGGTACGTTCACGGGATTGGTCCCGGGGATACACGTCAACACGCTGGCCTCGATAATGCTGGTATCCTATCCGGCGATCAGCTCGTTCATTACCTCTTTCGCAGACCCGTCGTATGTCCCCGTGATAGTGTCGGCATGCATAATGTCTGCCTCCGTCGTACATTCATTCGTCGACTTTGTTCCTGCGGTATTCATCGGCGCACCGGATCCCGACGAAGTTCTCACTATCCTGCCTGGACACCGTCTCCTTATGCAGGGCCGCGGTATGCGCGCGGTCCGCGCTGCGGCGGTCGGCAGCGCGGTCGGCGCCGCGTCGGCGGTGCTTCTTGCGATACCCGTCCAATACCTTATGCTGCACGGGCTGGCCGAAAAGCTCGACCTCCTTACCGTTTCCGTCCTGCTCTTTACGCTCTCCGCCGTCATTTTGAAAGAACGCGGCCTCCGGAACAAGGCCTGGGCGGCCGCCCTTGTATTCATGTCCGGAGCGCTCGGCCTCATCTGTATGGACCTGCCCATCCCTTCCGCGGGGATAGCGGGGGACGGAACGCTCCTGTTCCCGCTGCTCACCGGGTTGTTCGGCATGCCCGCGCTGCTGAGTTCGCTGAAGAATACTTCGATACCGAGACAGATCGACGAAGGCGTCCCGCCGGTGGACCATATTCCCGGGATCAAAGGAGTGCTCATGG
The DNA here is from genome assembly GCA_031274665.1 of Candidatus Methanoplasma sp. Lineage (GTDB taxonomy): Archaea > Thermoplasmatota > Thermoplasmata > Methanomassiliicoccales > Methanomethylophilaceae > Methanoplasma. The sequence goes on from JAISPV010000017.1 coordinate 2,543, forward strand.
GCTCCATCGCCGGTTGGTATCCCGGCATAACGGCGACCGCCGGCGCATCGCTTTCCTCCATATTCATGCCTGAGGACAAGCCGGAGAAATTCATCGCTGTGGTCGCGTCCATCGGTACAGTGACCTCTATTTTTTCACTCGTCACGCTCTCTGTATCCGGTAGCGGAAGGACCGGGACCGTGCTTGTCATCAGAGATATCATCGGTGACGGCGTGAGCGGGTCGTGCTCGCCGGAGTTCCTCCTGCTGCTTCTCTGTACCGCTGTCGCATCCTTCCTCGGCTATCACATCATGATAGCCGCGGGAAGACTGATGAGCAATATGACCGACAGGATCGACACAGTACTTCTGAATAAGATTGTGATAATTTTCATCATCCTGCTCGTGCTGCTGCTTACCGGGCCGTTCGGCCTGCTGATTCTGATCATATCGGTGTTCGTAGGGATGATACCTCTGGATGCCGAGATCGGCAGGATACCTCTTGCCGGATGCCTGATGTTCCCCGTCCTCGTCCACGGTCTGTTCGGACCGTTTTGATCATGGCCGGATCATTTTTCGCCCTGGGTGCGGGAGGCCGCTCTTTCCATGAACGTCGCTTCGTCGACCAGGAATCTCTCGTGCCTTCCGAACCCCACTTCTCCCGCCGAATCCCAGACCTTTACGTCAAAGACCAGCTTCAGCCTGTCGGCCTCGGCGAGTTTGACTCTGCAATAGATCTCCGAACCGACCAAAGAGGGGGCCGAATGTCTTATCTCAAGATGGGTACCCACAGTGCTCTCGCCCTCATTGAGCAAAGGCATAAGACACTCTGTTGCTGTCCTTTCGATCAGCAGGATCATCGCGGGCGTCGCAAAGACCGGCAGTGTCCCGCTCCCCATGGACTCGGCGGTGACCTCGTTTTCGACCTTCATTTTTCCTTCGTGGGTGATTCCTGCACGGATCATGCTGTACCTCTTTCTGGGATATCGGACCCGTGGGTATTTATATTATAAGGGAAAACGTTTCAGGTCTTCATGGGACTAGAAAACGATCTTTATTCAGAGCTAGTGGAACTCCGGGATCATATCAGAGAGGACCGCATGCGCTCGACGGGCAGGATGCCGACCGTATGCACCGATGAGGCACTGTCGGAGATGGCCCAGAGGGTCCCCACAAAAGCAGATGATTTTGCGGCGATCCCCGGCGTCGGACAAAGATTCGTTGAACTGTACGGCGACGAGTTCCTTTCCGTGACCAAAAAGTATGCGGTGACGGCGGCAAGAGGGTCCAACATGGACCGGGACGTGGCCCAGACACTGCGCGAACTCCAGAAGAAACTTGTCAATATCAGCAGGAACAACCGCTTACTTTATGTGGGAAAGCTCTACAAAAAGAACGCTTTCGACCTTACCACCATACCCGGCCTTGACCTGATGGGCCTTCTGTTCGGAAGAAAAAAGTCCCTGAAAGTGTGCGACTCGACGAAAAGCGCCGCGGAACTGCATATCTTCAAAAGCCTGAACGAACTGATAAGAGAGGTCAGCAGGGATATGAGGGACAAAGGTCAATACGACCTGTACATAGGATATCCTTTCGTCGAGGGGAAGCTTCCCGGAGAGGACTTCGACATCCGCGCCCCGCTCGCTTTGTTCCCGGTCATACTGGATAAGGATTCGAAGAGCATCTCGATGAGGCTCGATGATTCCAGAGATCCCATCTATAACAACTCCCTTCTGCTGGCATTCATTAAGTTCAGCGGGAAGAACCGCCCCCTTCCCAACAACGCGGTGGAGGATTTCAGCGGCGAGACATTCATGAGCAACCTTGTCGCATTCTATGAGGAACAAGGATTCCCGATCAAACAGTCGTTCGGGCAGCCTGTTCCTTTCGTCGACTACAGAGTGGGAGAATTCCCCAAGTATCTCCCGGGCGACATGCGAATGGTGCAGAACATGATCCTCGGAAAATATCCTTCCTACTCAAGTTATATCCAAAGGGATTTCGATGAACTGCTTGCGGGCAGAGAGATCAACGCGATCCTTGCCGATCTGATCAAGGACCTGAACAAAGGGGATTTCTACTCGGACATGCCGAGCCCCCTTTCCCTTCCCGCATTGAGAGAAAAAGGGCTTGAGGCCTCCGAAAAGGACATCACATACATTAACACACTCAACAGCGCCCAGGAGAATGTCATCACCGCTGTCAACAAAGAGGACGAACTCGTTGTCCACGGCCCTCCGGGGACCGGTAAATCTCAGGTCATCACCGGCCTCATCACATCCGCCGTCAACAACGGGAAGACCGTTATCATGGTATCTGAGAAGAAGACGGCGCTGGATGTCGTCTATTCGAGGCTGGGCACGCTGTCGAAATACTGCCTGATGATCGACGATGTCGGGAACAAAGAGTTGTTCTACCAGCAGCTGGCACAAATGCTGGAGACCGTCCCTCCCCGTACCGGCTCGA
>JAISPV010000030.1 GCA_031274665.1 Candidatus Methanoplasma sp.
CTTTCTCGTGTTCATTCTTGGACCGCATTATCTTGTCTGCAAGGTCGCCGTTGTTCGTCATAAGGAGAAGGCCCTCCGAATCCTTGTCGAGCCTTCCGATAGAGAATATTCTTCTCGGATATCCGATGAACTCTATGACATTGTCCTCATCGCCGGGATCGGATGTAGAGGTTATCCCGACCGGTTTATAGAAGGCGAGGATGATGTCCTCTTTCACTCTTTTCACTGCGTTCCCGTCGACCAGCCCGGTGTTCTCCGGGAATACCTTGTCCCCGAGGACCGCTTTCCTTCCGTCGATGGCGACCCTTCCATCCTCAATGATCCGGTCGGACCCTCTCCTTGATGCGACCCCGGCCTCGCTGAGGAACCTGTTTAGCCTTACTCCTTCCGTCTCATCTTTGTCTCCGGCCATATTCAACTGTAGCGGGGCGGATATTTTTAACCTGTTGTTCTGTTAGCGGGTACGCGTGTAATGTTGTTCGGAAAAAAGAGAACGGGACCTGTGATAAAGACGCAGCATCTTCAGCTCCACTGGGATACAGATGACCCTTTCGTGTTCGCTTCGCACCATACCGACGATTACCCCAAAGGAAATGCCCAGCAGGCTCCCCCTCTGCAGGAGATAAGCGGAAGGAATCTCGGGAGGGATTACAAAAAGGTCTTCGGTTTCCGGATGTATCACGGAAAGGTCGTTCCGGGTTTTCCGATGCATGCGCACTGGGGGTACGAGACGGTCACCATTGCAGAGAAGGGTCTCATCGATCACTTCGACTCTCTGGGCAACCTCGGCAGGTTTGGTTTCGGAGATGTCCAGTGGGTATCTGCGGGAAGCATGTACCTGCATGATGAGATGTATCCTCTTGCCTACGACGACCGTCCAAACCCCAATGATATTACACAGATCATGATCAATCTGCCGCTGAAGGATAAGGGGTCCCCTCCGGAAGTGAGGACGATGTGGGCAGAGAACATACCCGTCGTCAAAGGAAAGGACGAGGGCGGCTTGGAATATTCGGTAAAGATAATTGCCGGAAGTTTCGGCGGCGCGGAAGCGCTTCCTCCCAACACCGTGTCGTGGGCGGCAGAAAAGGATCATCATGTAAGGATATTGCTGATCAAGATGTCCCCGGGATCGAAGGTCACGCTGCCGGCCGTCTCTCCCTCTGCGAACAGGAACCTCTATTTCATCGGGGGGAGAACTGTCAGCTTCGGCGATGAAGAATATGAAGTATCGCTCAGATTCAAGCTCAAAGCCGACGAGGACGTGACGATCACCAACGGAGATTCCGACGGGATATATTGGCTGCTCGAAGGCGAGCCGATAGGCGAAAAGATGTCCTCCTTCGGGCCGGTCATACTTGACAGCGACAAGAGCGTCAGGGATGCCATGGTCCGCATAAGAAAAGAGGAGTTTGACCACTGGCCGTGGGACCTCGTCGATAAATTCCATCCCAAAGGGACCGGGAGATTCATCGGGTTCTCTGACGGAGTGGAGGAAAGACCTCCCGAGTGATCATTTGAACAGTTTTTCCCTCAGCTCCTGATCGTTCTCCCCGAGTATCCAGATAAAGGGCTCCGCCGCATTGTTGTTATCACCGATGGAAGCGACCTTGAAATAACGGACATGCTTGAATGCATTCTCCGCGATGTCCGCTATCGCCTTGTGGCTGTACTTGTTAAGGAACTCTGCGGGAGACCCCGCTGCGTCGACCGATGCCCTCACCTTCGGATCGTCCATCTTCGTCAGTACGACTGCGAAAGGCACCGTGGACTTTACCGCTGGGCCATATCCGTTGATCTCCGTGTACATATGGTAGAATGACTCCATTATCGCAACTGGGGTGTTCTTCGAACCTTTCGTGGGGGATTGGGAATAGTGCAACGCCATGATCTCAAGCGGATCGACCGTGAAGATTATTCCGTCGTTGTACCTGTAGTACTCTTCGAAAAGCACCTTGTCCCTGTCGGGCTGGAACTCGACCCCAGATATGTCGTTGATGACTATCTCCTTCTCCGGAAGTTCTCTGGACCTCAGGAAGAAATACTCAGAGTCGAGTTCTCCGGCTTGAGTGGGCGTGACGTTCGCTTTTCCGCGCTGAGCCGCGACCGATATACCGCCGGTTATTATTTCCGAGACCACTCCTTTCTCTTTTGCCAGGGCGGTCAGCGATTCGACTGCGGAGATCATCAGGGTCGTCTTGCCGGAACCCACTGAACCGACCATTGATATGACAAGGGGTTTCGCTTCGTGGGTAAACATTTCTCCTTTACAATACGGGCATACTGCCTGCAGCCTCCCTCTTGCCCCGTCTGTGTTGATACTCGGGATAGTATGTCCTTGGTTGCATGTATGATATTTCAAACCATATTTGTTGGGGGTCGGATACGACATTACAAGGCCGCATCTGCATTTGACGTACGGCTGGTAGAAGTTCCTCTTACATTTGGGACATACCGCATACTGGGTGTCCTTATCGTACGTATCACGGTCCTTTGATGCAAGGAGGCTTATCCTTGCGCTCATTACCGCCCATGCGATGATGTACGTCACCGCCAGGAACATATCTATTATCAATGCGAACGGCAGCATGAAAGGTATGAAAATGATCGGTATTATGACCGGTATCTTCTTCAGTCCCCAGGCTGCCGTCAGTATGTTCCACGGTATCATCAGGCACCAGAAGAACGCCATAGGTCTGTGTGTGAAAAGGTATTCCTGAGGGTCGTCTTCCTTTCCCCTCAGGTCCCAGGTCGGCTTGGAAAGACAGCCCGCTGCCACTAATGCAAATCCTACTGCGAATAGTATTGTGAGAAGACTCTTCTCACCGTCCACCCCCGCAGAGCCGTATAGCCCGATGAGCCCCCAATACGCATCGTGTATGAAGTCGGGCATCGTCCAGCCGTTGAACGGTTCGAAAGGACAGATGACGATCCTAAGTGCCGTCCCGTCGTTATCGTATATATTCAACATCGTTAAGACGAATGAAAAACCTGCGTAAACAGCGGCAATCCCGATAAGGGTTCCCATCAATGCCTTGTTTGTCTTGTTCATCTTTTGCCGTATACGAATGAAGAAATATAATTATTTTTAATATCCAGAAACACATACATAGTTCATGGTTAAACAGGTCAGTGCAGCACACATCCTTGTAAAAACAGAAAAAGAGGCAAAGGATCTTAAGGACGAGATACTGAAAGGGAAGAATTTTGCGGAAGTCGCAAAGAAACATTCTCAATGCCCTTCCGGAAAGAAAGGCGGGGACCTCGGATGGTTCGGGAAAGGACAGATGGTCGCTCCTTTCGAGAATGCCGCCTTCAACGCAAAGAAAGGCGATCTCGTCGGTCCTGTGAAGACCGATTTCGGTTGGCACCTTATACTGGTCAAAGATCAAAAATGAACATTAGGGGGGATGTATATGGGTCTTTTTGAGAAATTCAGGAAAAAAGAGGAACCAAAGAAAAGTGAAGCACACAAAAAAGAAGTAATGCCCGAAAAAAATGAGCGGGATGCGGCGTGGGCAACTTCCAGAAAAAGGCCGGTCGAAGAGACCGAAGAGGATCCCGATGAATATTTTGCAGAGAGAGAAAAGAAACCTGTTAAACAAACCAAGAAAAAACCAATTAATAAAACCAAAGGGGGACCTGAAATGGCTGGAGAAAAGAAAACGGACGGCAAAGTTTGGCACATAACGAAAAGAGACGATGACGGAATGTGGCAGGTCAGGGCGGAAGGCGCCGCGAAGGCCACGAAACTGTTCAGAACAAAGGCTGAGGCCGAGGAATACGTAAAGACCCTTTTGTCTAACAACGAGGGATCGAGGGTCGTGAAACATAAGAAGACCGGAGAATTCCAGAAAAAATAAACGTGGGTATACCCCACACTTTACTTTTTTGGATCGGCACATCACCGTATGTGCTCAAAAAAAGTATCTCACAATTTTAACACGTTTCGCGCAAATATGGGTTCAGATCTTAACTAGGATTATAATAAGGTGGACCCAATGCGATTTGAACGCACGACCTCCCGGTTATCAGCCGGGCGCTCCAGCCAGTCTAAGCTATGGGTCCGCACCCCTCAAATAAGGACATACAATATAAACCTTGCCAACACAGCGTTTTCTCAGGTTTTATTGATAAACCATCAGCGCATATGGTCCCTCAATGGCTAAGACCTTTGAAGAGACACAGGACATACTGCCGAGGGGTGCATTCATCATTATGTCGGCTGTGCTCATAGCGACCGACGCCTTCATGCTCATATGCCATTTCATCGAATCCCTGGCTGTTCCACTCTGGATGTTCGCGGCAGCATCGGTCGTATTCGGAGGGATCATTATCTTTTGCTTTACGGTAAAGCTGAAGATATCCGTTGTTGACGATGCCATACACATCAGGTTCCTGAAGCGATACAACATTCCCTTCGGAGAGGTCATCGATCACAAGATCGGCGATATCGATGTGATCCGCAACTACAGCGGATGGGGGATGAAAAAGGTGACATTCAAGAACCTGATCTGCGCAGGGTACGACAAAGGGGTCTCCCTGAAACTGACGGGAAGAAGAGTTGTCACCGTTTCCCTCGGGGATCCCGAAAAGTTCGCTTCGCTCCTCCCGCCCGCGCAGAGTTGATGGAAGTATTATTAAGCGGGATGCCGTCGGCGGTTCATGCAGGGTACATTCCATTGGCTGAGGATCAATGTCTTCTGCTACGCCACGGAGAACGAAGAACTGATCCACGAGGCGATGGCGGAGCTGATCGGCAATGACGAGATCGAATGCGATGTTGCAGAGAGCGAGCACGGGAACAAGATATTGATACTGAGTTGTGAGCTTCAAAAACAAAAGGAGATCGTGCCCGTTTTCCGACAGCTCGGAAAGGAGATGGCGGACGAACTGGCAGATCGTCTTGACGACCGGATCGACGACGATTGCGTCTTCTACCTGAGGCTTGACAAACAGGAACTCGTGCAGGGACGGTACAGGA
>JAISPV010000033.1 GCA_031274665.1 Candidatus Methanoplasma sp.
CGGGACGCTTACGGCGCCCGTTGCCTCGACCAGGTCGTCCAGCATGTGGGGGTTCTCCGGGTCCTCGAGCTCTTTTATCTCGCTCGGCTTAAGGAAGTGGCATCCGTAGTATGTCGCGATCTTGTAACTGACGGGGTTGGTGACCTTCGCCTTTATCGCCTCGACGCCGACGACCCTGTACATGACCTCGGCGAGGTGGTGGACCTTCGTCGTTCCCTTGTACTCCATCCCGATCTCCTTGAGGTATTTGTTCGCCCTCGCGAGGACCTCCGGGTGGTTGTTGAGTTCGTGTGCGGCTTCAAAAAGCGATCCGTAGCATCCGTTGCAGATCGTAACGATCGGGAGTCCCTGTTTCTCTGCGAGCGCCAGGTTTCTTGCCGCCGCCGCGAGCCACGTGTCTCTGCTGAAAGACCTTATCACACCGGGTGCGGGACAGCAGCTGGCATCCTCAAGGTCCACGAGTTCTATGCCCAGTTTCTCGCATACGACCCTTGTGGATTTCTCCAGCCCGGGGTATCTGAGGGGGGCTATGCAGCCCAGGAAAAATGCGTATTTTGCCATTGCGATCACTCCACTATCTTGTTGAACCCTGTAGCGTCCATCAGCTTGACAAGGTCATCCATCGCTTTCTTGTTGGCAAGTACCGTCGGAGGCGTCTTCGTAAGACCGAGTTCCTCTCTCAGTTTCTCTATGTTAGCGTTCACCGAGACGGTGTGGCCAATTTTGTACAGGTTCAGGGCCGTCTTCTTGTGGTTCTCATAGATGTGGCCTTCTGCCACCGCCATGTTCCTGAGCGCGACGACGACATCCACGATAGGGACGGCGCGGGGGCACCTCTCGACGCATGTGTAGCATGTGGTGCAGTCCCAAAGCTCCTCACTGTTGAGTATCTCTTCTTTGAGGCCGAGCTGAGTCTGCCTCATGAGCTTCCTGACCCTATAGGAAGTGCGCCTACCGGAAGGGCAGCTTGCCGTGCAGGTTCCGCACTGGAAACACATCTTGACATCTGCACCTCCAAGGTCCGCGACCTGTTTCTCGAATTCGGGGTTTGGTCTTATCTCCGTAATAATCACCTGAGACGGAGACCTTTCTTATGATATATAAAACGAGAATACCGTAACAAGCAGTATTACCTTGAACAGTAATATCTTTTATCGGATATTTCTCGTCTGTAATGCCTTCACGAGCCTGTTAATCGTCTTATCCTCTTTGCGGTAGATGGCTGTTATCGCATGCCTCAGGACCTTTGGGTCGACCGCGCTCTTCATTTTGATCCCCTTTCTCAACAAAAGGAACTCGTCGACGAAATAACTCTTCTTTGAGCCCAGAAGCTCGGGGAGGGAGAAGGTCTCGGAATCGATGATATACTTTCTGTCCATCGTATCCAAGAACATGAACGCGACCCTTTGGGCACCGTATCTGTATCTTATGAACAACGGCCCGTTGTCGACGAACACCATACCCATATAGCCTATTTCGATACCGTCGAATTCGTCCGCGTCGAAGAGGTAAAGGGGATCGTCTATGACAGCAAAATCTGCAAGGTTCTCTCTCATCATCCTGATGTTGTGTTCGTCATCTGAAATGACAAGTTCGACGTCCGTCATCTTCAAAGCTGAAAGCACGGACATCATCAGGTCCTCGGTGACGGGGCTGCAGCATATCGTGAAGTTATGGTCGTCGGAGCATCTGAGCTCTGTGGTGACATAGGTCTCCAGTATCGATCTGCCTTCGTCGTTCAGTTTCGTCCCGGCCGGGGTCGAGACAGTGATCGGCAGACCCGCCGCCGCCTCGATCGCCGAAATGTACCTGTGGACCACGGGAACTGATATACCCAGCTTCTTTGCCGCCGCAGTCATGCTTCCGGTCTTTGCAACAGCGGCCAAGGTCTCCAGCTGGCGGTTGGTCACCACATGGCCGTTGATCATCTGCTCTGTCCTTACAGAAATGTCCACGGGCCGTTATCTCAGAGCATGCGGATAAACTTTCTTTATCGTGTGGCCTTCTGAAACCGCCGCCTGCATGCTCTAAGCCTCCGGCTCGAGGTTTTTTATTGGAAATTGTCCCTGAACGTTCTGTTTTTTCTTACGGTTCGTTCATTCTCCGATAGATATTAACGAGCATGACAGAAATGTCCCGTCCTTTGTTTGTCAGTTCGATCCAGTTTGTATTTTTGTTGAATCTGTCTACGGTAATGTGTATCAAGCCGCTTTCTTCGAGGTCGTCGATACGCTTACCCATGCTGGATGACCTTGAGATGCTCGATAATAGTGCTGTCTTTTTTTGTTTTCCCTATCTCTAAAGAGAAATGAGAATAGAGTGTGTGAACCTCTCTTCTAAGACGGAATTCTCAACAAAGGGTGTTTTTTCAATGTCGGTATCACAGTGCACCGACTACGCGTTATTCTGCGCGGCCCTGCCGGTCTTTTCGTGGTATAGCATTAGAAGTATTCCTCATTATTTTTTTATAAAAGTTGTTGCAGATATTCATTCTTTGAACATCGGGGGTGCGTATACCGTACAAGGCAATAATAGATGCGGTCGGAATGCGGGCCGTGTTCCGATCATTTACCGGCGTTCACCGCGGCAATCAATGATATAGAAAAAACGCTTAAGGTGAGAATATGGGGGATCTTTCCTGTAAGGTCGTAGTGATCGGTCTCGGAAGTCCGATAATGTGCGATGATGCGGTCGGACTCAAAGTGTCCGAGGCGATCGAAGCGCTGGGGCTGCCGGATGTGGACACTTTACAGGAAGCGGTCGGCGGATTGGACATAATCCCGATGGTGTCCGGATACAGATTTGCGATAATCGTAGACGCGATTCAGACAAAGGATCACGAGCCTGGCACTGTGCTCATCTTCGATCCGGAGAGCTTCGATCGCACAATAGCCGACGTCCCAGCGCACGACGTGAACCTTGCCACGGCCATCAGGATAGGAAGGCAGATGGACAACGGCATGATGCCTGAGATCATCAAATTCGTTGCTATTGAGGTCGAGGACCTCCAGACCGTGAGCGAAACGATGACGCCTAAGGTGGCCGCGGCGGTGGGGCCGGCAACGAACGCCGTCCTTCATCTGTTGGCCGAATTCAGAGGTCCAGCTGAGAGCCGTCGAATGTCCTGATGGACTTGTTCTCCCTGCCAAGCACGGATATGTTCAGCGTCGAGCCTTTTATGATGTCGGAAGCGACCCTCATCACATCCTCTTCGGTCACGCCGGATATCATTCTCAGACGCTCCTCCAGCGACAGATATCTCCCGCTGAGAAGGAATTCCATCCCGAGCCTGTATAGGCGGCGTTCGGTGGACTCCATCGATCTTACCAACGCGCCTTTGATAAGATTCTTCGTCCTTTCCAGTTCTCCTTTCTCCAGCCCGCCGTCCCTTATGTTCTTGTACACCTCTGCGGTCGTTTCCATCCCTTTGATCACGTTCTCGTCAGTGGAAGACATGAATGTGCACAGCGCACCCGCATCGGAATGCTGTTCGACCACATTGTGCACAGAGTAGACGAGCGCCCTTTTCTCCCTGACCTCCTGAAATAGCCTCGAACTTATCCCGGAACCTATGATCGCGCTCAGCAGAGAGAGCGGCACTCTGTCCGGATGGTCGGGGCCGTATGCGGGGAACCCCATGGCGACGTGGTAGTGCTCGGACTTGTTCTTGGTGAAACTGTATCCGGCTTTGGGGGTACCGGGTCTCTCTCTTTTTGTCTCCGTTTTGCCGGAAAGGCCGTCGAACATCTCTTCCGCCCAGGAGAACGCCTCTTCCGCTTCGACCGCTCCGGCCGCGAAGACCGCGAGGTTCGGTATGCCGTATCTTTCTTCGTAATAATCCCTGAGTTCTTCCCGGCCCAGCCCTTTGACGATCTCCACCTTACCCCCCTCGTCCTGAGAGAGAGGGTGGCCTCTCCATAAGTTGGACGTGAAAAGGTCGTGTATGTACGCTTCCGGCTCGTTCTCTATCATGCTCAGTTCCTGGATCACGATCTTTTTCTCCAGATCGACGTCGTTATCGTTGATGAGGGGGTTGACCACGACGTCCGCGACCATTTCCATGGCGACATCCCTCGTCTCTTTTATCGTCACTCCGTAGAAAGCTGTCATCTCTCTGCCCGTGAAGGCATTCATTTCGCCTCCCGCGCCTTCTATCTCCTTTGCCATTTGATAGGACGGTCTGTTCTTCGTCTCTCTGAACACGACGTGCTCTAAAAGATGCGATATTCCCATCAGGCCCTTGTCCTCGTCTCTGGAACCTGTACGTACAACTGCCATGACCCCCGCGCTCTTGCTTCCGGGGATCCTCTCGGTGATCACCGGTATTCCTCCGGCGGTCCTCGCAAAGGAAATGTTCACTCTGCCCATATCTGCTGAACAGTGTGCGAGAATTAATACATTCACAATTATTACGGCAGCATATGACGGATACGAAGATCATCAAGTATACCGATCAACATTATGTCAATCCGATCGCACTGGTCGGTTTCCCCGGGATCGGCCTTGTGGGTTCCATTCTCACAGGTTTCGTGATAAGGGAGTTGGACATGGAAGTGATAGCGGGAATAACGTCTCCTGATTTTCCTCCGTACACGTTGATCCACAACGGGAAACCATATCCGCCGGTCAGAGTGTACGGGTGCAGAAGGGAGAACGCCTCAGAGAACTGCGGTGACCTCATCATCGTGACCTCCGAGGTCACGCTGAAAGCGGAACACTACTATTCCCTTAACGCGACCCTGATGGGGCTCTTCAAAGATCTGGGTATAGTAAGCGTGATCGCGCTTGAAGGGATACCGCCGTTCGATGAGGACAGGAGCATATACGCCTGCGGGTCCTCCAAAGCCTCAACGGACAGGATCGGGGAACTTGGCCTCAAGGCACTCGACAACGGCCTGGTGAGGGGATTGACGGGGGTCATGCTTTACGAAGGGTTCGTCTCGAACATGGATATAATCGCAATGCTTTGTCCGGCCAATCCGGCATTGCCCGACCCCAGATCGGCGGCAAAGATACTTGAGCCTCTCTCAAAACTTGTACCGGAACTCAAGATCGATGCCGAGCCGCTGTACAAAGAAGCCGAGGAGATCGAGAACAAGATCAAGCAGCAACAGGAATACGGGTACAGTGTGACGCCTAACGATATCCGGCAGCTATACGGATGATCAATATGCAGCTGATACCGACGAAGTATTTCATTACCTCAGGCAAAGCAACGAGCGAGACCTCCGGCCTGAATGCGTTCGACCGTGCGCTCAGGGCTGCCGGGATCGGCGAACAGAACCTTGTTGCCGTCTCTTCGGTGATACCGGAGGGAGCGGAGAGGATCGACCCGATCGAGATCCGGATGGGCGCGGTCACCCACTGCGTGCTCTCGCAGATGAGGGGTAGGGGCGACGAGGTCATTTCGGCAGGCATCGCCTACGCCTGCAGAAAGGACGGGAAAGGAGGATACGTTGCGGAAGGACATCTTCACGGGCCGGGAAGCAGCCTGAGATCGGAGCTGGAAAAGAAGGTCGGAGAGATGTCGAGTATAAGAGGCACGGCTTTTGAGGGGACGCAGTTCGTCATCGAGGAGATGACGGTCCCGGAAGGGATGCACGGATGCTGCGTCGCGGCGCTTGTCTTCACGGAGTACAGGTGATGTACGCCATCATCTCATGCGGGAAATGCAAACGCCGAAGGATCATCGACCGCTCATCGCCTTCCTCGGTATGCCCCTTTTGCGGCAGAACGGAGGAACACAAAGGTCTCAGGGTCATTTTTGAGAACAGGGACCAAAACGCCGTCAGGGAAATGCTGATGAAGACACAATCCATCGAAAAGCCGAAAAAGAAGATCCCCGGCGCCGACCCGGATCCCCTTTCCACTCTCATATACAAATATGAGAACTGCAGAGACGTTCAGAGCAGGACGGAGCTGCTCTCAAAGGGCCTGACCGGCATCTACGGCACATTCACGCTGGAAGATGTGGAAAGGGTCGACGAAAAGAATGCCGAGAAGCTGTTGAACACTATGCTGGAACTTTGTCTCGTGCACGAAGTGAGGCCCGGGAGATACTGCGCCTGAGATCACTTGGGAACGTTCTTTCTTGACTTCCCTTCCATCTTCCGGACATCCCTTACGACCCGGGATAACTTCACGTACATTATGTAATAGAAGTAGACCGCAGCGACGATCAACGCCACTACAAGACACGCATAGAACAGAATGTCGTTGCCGGAGTTGCTGTACGCCGCTGCGAGTACCAGGTTGAACGCCACATTGACGAATATGGCCTGCATAGCGAATTCCATCGGCCTCAGTCTTGCGATCCCTTCTCCGATGGTCGTCCCTATGGGAGAAAGGATGAGGATGTACGATAACCCTATGATAAAGAGCTGAACACACTCTGCAATGCCAATGATGCTTTCTTCATCGCTCAGCGATATGGTCCCGATATAGTAGATCGCGCCGAATGCCATCGTGCAGCCCATTCCCAGTCCCAGTCCGTAACCGTAGAACACAGAGTCCGATTTGCCGTGGAACCTCTTAAGGTTCATGATGACCACCATCGCAAGACATTGCGTCGCTGCGAAAAGGGCCATGTAGATAATGTTCGTCCAATATACATTCAGAAAAGTATAGGCCAAGAACATGACCGTGCCTGCTATCAGGCCAACGACGAAAAGCCCGAAGAACGCCGGATCGCTGAAGAACGGCTGCTGGACCGCAGGATACGTATACTTCCTCAGGGCCGCATACATAAGTATCAAGGTGGGGGCGAAGGCCGCCACTGCCGCGACGTAAATAATGATCTCCATCGGTCATACATACATGGGGCGGATATTAACTTTTGTCGCATCCCGGCTGACTGGGAACGCATATCACAATTCCTTTATTTTCCTCAGCGATTCCACTGTTTGGTCCCATGTCTCACATTCAAGGACGCTGGAATCGAGCATCGGCATGGTCACCACTTTGAAGTCGGCAGCGCTGCTGAATCTTATCAGCAGAATGCGGTATCCCCTTTCGGCGAACCCTTCCTTCTTAGGATTGGAAACTACAGACGCACCATAATCGTTCGGAAAATGGAATATCTTGTGGAATCTGTCCCCGTCCATACAACCGCACACGCAGTCCGCATTCAGGTCGACTATGTACTCCTCAAATTCCATGATATCCTTTCCGATGCAACATGAATGTCGCGATAATAAATATGTTGCTCCGGACCGGTATCCGATTATGACTGTGTGCTTGCGGCCAGTTCCTTTACTTTTTTTATCAGGTTCTCAAGCGCGGAAAGATCGCAGCACCTATCGTCGTGCCTCAGCCTGAGCTTTTCTGCGAATTCTTTCGACTTTGTGAGATATTCCCCTTTCTCGTCCTTCACACCCGTGTCGATATAGAG
>JAISPV010000050.1 GCA_031274665.1 Candidatus Methanoplasma sp.
AGGAACGTCGCGTCAGCTGTGCACATAGATACAATGGCCCTGTTCATCGTCGCATCGAAAGCATATCTGATCTCCCCTTCGAAGAAGTTCTTCTCCCCCAGCGACAGGCAGCCCTACTCGAGGGACGAGCTGCAAAGGATATCGGAAAGGAACGGATCGAGGATAATATCGGTGGTGTTCGACAGGCCCGATGTGATCGAGGATAATCTTTACTCTCAGCTCTGGAAGACGCGTTACGCTCTTACCAGAAAGCTCAACGATTTCGACTATACCGTCCTGAAGGCTGTCCACGAGATGTATGACAAAAAGCTGGAGATCGCTTTCGAACTTGAGCGCGACATTCTTTCCAAGACCTATAAGCACGCAGGTCCGCCTGTGTGGGTAAAAGCAGCGGAATCGTTCCTTTCAAAGTGGAAGAACAACGAGTACGGTCCGCCTTTCATTGAGGACGGGTGCTGGAACGTCATAGCCGAGAGGATGTACTTCACCGCAAAGGAGATGCTTGCCGACGAGGCCGCGGTCTCCGGCATAGGAAGGGAGATAGATCCCCGCAACATGAGGATCAGGGATCACGAAACGTCCCTGAACGAGACCGACCGCCTGCTGCTCACCGAACTGCTGGACCCGAAGAACAGCTGGGATGTCTGACCTTCACATGAAAGGCTGATTTATCACTACAATGCACACGCCCAGCGCAAGCATCAGGAACAAAAGATAATTCGCCAGCATGGTCTTCATTTCAAGAAGGTCGACCCTGAAACCGAGTAACATGAGAAGTTTCTTCATCAACAGGACTGTCAGGAACGCAATGACGGTCGCGATCATCCAGCCAATATCGCTCATACTGC
Organism: Candidatus Methanoplasma sp.; assembly: GCA_031274665.1. Classification (GTDB taxonomy): domain Archaea; phylum Thermoplasmatota; class Thermoplasmata; order Methanomassiliicoccales; family Methanomethylophilaceae; genus Methanoplasma. Next base: position 849 of record JAISPV010000050.1, read on the forward strand.
TAAGCAAAGCGCCGATTATTCCGACCAATATCGCCAGACCGGTTATGACGAACAGTACTTTCGTGCCGTAGATGTCCTTGAGGATGAATTCGCGCTCATCGAACTCTGAAGGAATGAACTCGTATTCCTCCTCTTTATCCTCGGTGATGCGCCTTTTCTTCTTTGCCATGTGTCCACAGATTCTTATCAAGAATATAAACATTTATCCATTGGAACGGATGGTCGCGCCGAGGCCCTTTGATCTGTTCTTGCCAGACCTGCAGTTCGTCCTCGAATTGAACCGTTGCATATTGCAACAAGCGAATATGTTTTGAGGGCCGTGTGATACCGAAAGGAAAACACTCACTTTCGGATTATTCGGACACCCCCTGATTCTTCTTAAATACTCAAAGGGGCTTGAAGATTCGGTGAGAAACAATGCCCGCAAAAACCCTGGAAGATATACCTGGAGTAGGACCAGCCATTGCAGAAAAACTCCGTGAAGGAGGGTACTCAGACTTAATGGTCATTGCAGTCGCATCACCGAAAGAACTTGCAGAAACATGCGAGATCGGTGAGAAAAAGGCGATGGATATCATTGAAGGCGCGAAACTCTGCGCCGACATCGGCGGATTTGAGACCGGTGACAGCATCTTGGAACGCCGTAAGGGGGTGACCAAGCTTACGACAGGATCGAAAGCGTTCGACGAACTTATGAACGGAGGGCTGGAAAGCCAATCCATCGTGGAATTCTTCGGTGAGTTCGGAAGCTGTAAGACCCAGGTCTGTTTCCAGCTTGCCGTCAACGCCACACTGCCTGAGGAAAGGGGGGGATTGGATTCCGATGTGATCATCATCGACACCGAGAATACTTTCAGACCGGAGAGGATAATCCAGATGTCGAATTATTTGGGAGTGGATCCGGATTACACCCTACAAAGGATACATGTCGCAAGGGCATTCAATTCTCAGCACCAGATCCTCCTTGTCGATAAAGCGCTTGAGCTGGCACAGACGAAGAAGGTCAGGCTGATGATCGTTGATTCCCTGACATCGCACTTCAGGGCGGAATATCTCGGGAGGGGGGCGCTTGCAGAGAGGCAGCAGATACTCAACCGCCACATGCATGATCTGCTGAACTTCGCCACACTGAACAACGCGGTGATCGCCGTCACCAATCAGGTCGCAGCAAAACCGGATGCGTTCTTCGGTGATCCGACGAGACCGATAGGCGGACACATCGTAGGGCACACGGCGACCTTCCGCATCTACCTCAGGAAAGGAAAGGCCGGAAAGAGGATCGCCAGGCTTATAGACTCCCCCAATCTGCCTGAGGGGGAGGCCGTCTTCACCATGACCGAAGATGGTATTAAGGACTGAAACCTAACGGGGTCCGTGGACCCCGTTTTCTTTTTTGAATTGTCAGGCGAATCCAGAGACATGCCTGTTGCGGAGGCCAAACGTTGTATCGAGGCCGAATGCGATCGATACAGTATCCTCGGAGAGGGCCCGGGATATCTGACCGCTTCTTTTCCGAAAGAGTGCTTGGAACGCATTTCCGAACGCATTGCCCTTACCCATTCCATAGGAAGGTATCTCGGGCCGTATGACCCGTCGAACGCCGGCGAACTTTCTGATGTACAGCTGCCGAGTGGTACGTTTGCCATCAAGGCAAAGAGATTCGAAGGAATGATGAAGGACGCCGATTCCCAAAAGCTGGTAAGGGACGTAGGCAGCATACTTTCCAAGAACAATGACGTAGACCTCCGCGACCCGGACATCATTGTCAGGATGCAGCTTTGCGATAAAGTACACCTTTTCATTGAAGAAAGGACGATCGACAGGAACATCATGGAAAAGAGAAAGGTCGGCGAGCGCCCGTTCTTCTCTCCCATCTCACTTCACCCGAAATATGCCAGAGCCCTCATCAACCTGACCGGCGCGAAAAGGGGTGATACCGTCTTGGACCCGTTCTGCGGAACGGGGGGGATAGTCATCGAGGCCGCCGATATGGGAATGAAAGCGATCGCGTCGGATTTCGACGAAGAGATGGTATTGGGCTGCAGAGAGAACATGGACTTCTACGGTCTGGAGCTGTTCGATCATGAAACGATAGACATAAAGGACATCCCGGACAGATTCTCGGAAATAGATGCGGTGATCACCGACCCCCCTTACGGAAGGTCCACGAAGACCGGCGGGGAGGATGCGCTGGATGTCCACAAGACGGCCATGGAGACGATCCCGAAGGTCCTGAGTCCCGACGGCAGGGCAGGCATCATCCTCCCGTATGAGATCGGATCGGCATCGATGGAACTGGACAGCGTGTTCAGGCAGCACGTCCACGGGTCGCTTTCCAGATATTACCATGTGTTCATGGGCCCGGTGCATTAACTATTTTAACGCTTACCATATCCTAACTGTGTGAACAGATTCCTTCGCCTTTTCAGGTTCGGAAACGGCATCATGGGCATCCTCGGCGTCATGATAGGGGCTTTCATCGCCGTCGGATTCGCTATCGGAGATCATGTTCAGGATATTATCATCTCTTGCGGAGTAGTGCTCGCCTTCATGGCGGGGGGGAACTCCCTCAACGATTACATTGACCGAGAGATAGACAAGACCGCCCATCCCGAAAGACCTCTTCCCAAAGGAGAGATCGAGCCGCGCACCGCCCTCATCATCGGGGTATCCGGGCTCGCGATCGCATCTTTGCTGTCTGTAGCAATGATGTCCGTCATTGCAACACTGACCGTCGTCACGGCGGCAGTGCTGATGGTCTCTTACGAACTGTTCTTTAAGCAGAGAGGCTTCGTCGGAAATGTCATCATCGGCGTTCTGACAGGGATGATCTTCCTTTTCGGCGGGGCGGTGGTGGGGAACGTCGAAGGGAACTTCATCATCGCGGCGATGGCCGCACTGGTGAGCATAGGCAGGGAGATCGCAAAGGACATCCAGGACATGGATTCCGACGAAGGCAGAAAGACTCTGCCGATCATGATCGGCGCGAAGAAGGCGGCTGTCATCGCGGCGGTATTCTTCATACTCGGCCCCGTCCTGAGCGTATGGCCTTTGATCGACCAATCATTCGGATGGCTGTATTGTATCGTGTTCGCTGCGGATGCAATCTTTATTTATAGTGCGTTCATCATTTTCCGCAAAGCAGACGTTTCGCAAAGAATGGCGAAGATCGCGATGCTCATCGCACTGATCGCGTTTGTGTTGGGTGTTATCCGATGGACGTGAAAAAATACCTTGTCAGCAAAATGAAAGAGGGGACCATTCATCTGGCGCTCCTGGATCCGGACAAACAGGATTGCAGTGAGGCAGGTATGATCGCAAAGAAGATGAAAGAGGCCGGCGCGGACGCGATAATGATCGGCGGCTCCACCGGCGTTACGAACGAGAACCTAAGCGAGACGGCAAAGGCCATCAAAGAAGCGTCCGGCCTCCCCACTATCCATTTTCCCGGAAGCCCCAACGCTCTTTCGAAAGAGGTCGATTCGATATTCTTCATGAGCATGGTGAACAGCACGGACCCGTTCTGGATCATTAACG
>JAISPV010000093.1 GCA_031274665.1 Candidatus Methanoplasma sp.
CCGGCGGCGCTCTTTCCTATTAGTCCCAGTACCTTTCCCGATGAGATCTTTGCACTGACGTTCTTGAGGACCGTTCTTCCGTTGAAGGCCTTGGTAACATTCTCGATGGTCAAAAGGTCGACCGGCTCTTCCATACTTACGTGCAAAGTATACAAAAGATATAAAATGTGGGAATGGGTGGCCTTTGCTTGTAGCGGACTTTACCCTCGGAGCCGTGCCGCGAGCCTGTTCGGTCCGCTTTTGCTTTCCCTTTTTCCCCTTGGTTACATTAACCTTTTTTATGTTGGATGTATTATACATCCATATGGCATACAGGAACGCCTCCAAACTGGGCGGCCCGATACCGAAATTCGGAGACTACCACGTCTGGAAGACGCTTTACTGCATCAACAGGTGCAGCCCGCTGGGAAGAAAGAGCTTGGCCGCGCTCCTCAACATAGGGGAAGGGAGCACAAGGACCATTCTGGATATGCTTCAGAAAGACGGATTGATAACCATTAACAAGAACGGTGTCTTCCTCACAAAAAAAGGCACCGAGACGTGGAAGGCCATCAGGATGGACGTACAGAGCGTAAGGGTCCCGGAACTGACCATCAGTCACATAGATTGCGCCGTCAGGGTTCCGAGGGCGGCCGTCAACGTCAAGTCCGGATGCGAAGAAAGGGACACCGCGATAAAAAAGGGGGCCGCCGGCGCAACCACTCTGGTATGTTTCAAGGGTGTGCTGATATTCCCCGGTTCGTACTATCCCGTGGACCAGAAAATAGAGAACACCCTCAGAAGTTGTTTCGACATCAACAACGGCGATGCGATAATAATCGGCACCGCCGCCGATGCGGAGAAGGCTGAACTGGGTGCCGTGACCGCCGGGCTGGAGCTCATGGGCGGACTTCACATCAGACGCGAACTGGACGACGTGCTCACCCAGAGAAGCACGGGCAGCGAACTCCTTTCCCTTGCCTTTGCGATACACGATCTTGTCGGAGGCCTTCCGGTCTGTGCTAAGAGCAGGGACAATCTGGGAATACGGATCGAGGGCGGAAAGGTCATCGATAACACATATACCGGCGCAGTGCTTGAGGAAGTAATTAATGGAGGGACCACAGTAAGGAGGGTCGCAATGTCCGGCCCGTATAAAGGGATCAGGGTCATCGTGACGCCGATAGAGCTTGATAACAGAGTGATTGCGGCGATAGGTGTCGTCGATATCAGAAGCATGGCCGGAACAAACAACCTGATCAGATTACGGAGTGATGAAGAATGAGCAATGAGTGCAAAGTGACCGTCGATGCCGGCGTATGCAAGATGATCACCGTTATCACGGCGAAGGCAAACCCCAACACGGGGATGGTGGACATCGACATACAAAGCGACTGCGCCAATGTTCTGAAGATGTCCTGGAGCGTCAAACCCATCTGCCCTTACACAGAAGTGGAAGCGGCAATGAACGAGACCGAAATATATAAGATCGCAAGTGAGGCCCTGCCGCACGCGGCGTGTCCGGTGCCTTGCGGAGTGATAAAAGCCGTCGAGGTCGCCGGAGACCTCGGCCTGAAGAGAGACGTCTCCATTAAGATAGAGTGACCTTTACCTTCCTAACAGCGGCGTGGAGCCGTCCCGAAATCCCTCTTCTCATCGCTAATTGTATATATTATTTTTCCATTTTGCATCCAATGAACGAAGAAACCTCCAGCAAACCTTTGGAGATCATCAAGAAAATGAAAGGCGTCGTGAACGCTTTCCTGCTCAACAAAGAGGTCCTTGATCTGATGTTGACCGAAGAGAACAAGGTAACGTCCATGGGTAACATTGCCGTGCACAACCTCGGGTTCAACGAAGCTCTTACGAAGGACCATGTCATCGCGATAATCAAAGACCCGCGTTTCAGGCCTCCCCCTGAGCCGACGGTGATCCTCGTGTCCGCGGGAGGAGAGGTCATGGGGCTGGAAGTGTTTCCTTTCACAGCAAAGAACTACCTTGACAGGGAGGATGTTGTGTGGCTTTCGGATGCGTTCGTCCTGTTCCCTGAGGTCAAAGGAAGAGGCGGGGAAAATTTCGTCATGCCGCCGGTCTCATTCCCGGAACTGAACGAGAGCAACGGATGCAAGGATGTCGTCTCATGCAGTCCGGCGCCCACCTGCGATCTCCTGATGAGAACATATTATGATCTCAAGGACGACCCCAGGCTGGCAAGCGTTCTTGTAGGGTACAACGACCTGTGATGCCGGTCGGGTCAGACTTGAGTTTGACGCGTATGCGATCGATCGCAGCTCCGCTTATTAGATGCCCGTATGTATCAAAGTCGGGATTAAATCCTATAAGCGTTATCGGGGTGCATCCATGATGCTCAACAGATGTCCTAAATACTCGCCCGAGACCGGAATAAGGACCGTACCTCCGGAGAAAACATTGGAGAGGGTCCTTCCGATACTCCCGCAGATAGGGATATGCGATCCGGAGGATATCACTCCACTTGATAACATCGGCATTCCGGTCTTCGCGGTCGACCGTCCCGGGGCTTCGAAGGGGGCGGTAAAGAACTATAACGGCAAAGGCGCGACCCCGGAACAGGCAAAGGCCTCGGCGGCGATGGAAGCGATCGAAAGATACAGCGCCGAGCTCAGAGATACGGATGAGATCGTGTACGGGACCTTGGAACAGGCCAGAGATGTCGGTCTTGTTGCGGACCCGAAAGACCTCATCCTTCCGCTCAGGACGCTTGACGCCTACGACACGGCAGAGATAGCCTGGGTCAAGGGGTTCGAGATGTTCAGGGGTATGCCGGTATGGCTCCCCGCATGCGCGGTCTTCCATCCTTATTTCCCGGAAGACGATCTTCAGCTGTTCAGATATCATACCAACGGCATCGCCTCCGGGAACACTGTCGAAGAAGCGATCCTGCACGCGCTGTTCGAACTGATCGAGAGGGACGCGTGGTCAATGGCAGAGGAAAGGGGGCGGGCCTTTGCGGAGGTAGTTGTGGACGAGGACTCCCTTTCGGGAAGACTGCTGAG
>JAISPV010000011.1 GCA_031274665.1 Candidatus Methanoplasma sp.
AAGCAGAGGCAGAGGTAAAGAAAGTGGAGATGAGATGATGAGCGGGAACACAGAGGAAATGACGTTCGAGGAGAGTCTGAAGACCCTCGAGCAGCTTGTGAACGAACTTGAGAACGGGAACTTGGATCTCGACAAGGCACTGGAGATATACGAAAGGGCGATAGTGCTGAGGGACCGCTGCAGGAAGATATTGGACGAGTGCGACCGTAAGGTCCAAAAGCTGATCGAAACGTCCGAAGGGTCCAAGAAAGAGGACCTTGTCATTGAGTGACCCAGAGGATGAAATTGTTCCGCTGTGCCCACTTGACCGTGTCCCTGTACAGGTCCGTTCCTTCAAAATAACCATAGTTGAACGCCAGTCTCAGCGCTCCGCTCACCTGCCCGCTCTTGAGACTCCTGCCGTTATAGTCGCCGAACGTTTCCGACAGTCCTATCGCAAGCACCGACACGGCGTCGTGCCCCCTCACGGCGACCCACGGGTCGTCGAGCACCTCTTCCTCCTCGGCGATCATGTCGGCAAGCTCTTTTTTTCCGATACCGATGTTCACCGACCGGGAGAACACCTCTTCGATCATCATCCTGACGTCGATCGCAAGTGTCCTCGCATCGATGAAGAACGAATAGTCCAGATTCTTGAACGAGAGTCCCAGTTTATCCCTCATGGAAATGAACATGAGCAGCCCTATAGGATAGGCCGACCTTGTCAGAGCGTCTTCCGTCCTTCCGTATCTCTTTTCAAACTTCTCAAGGAGTTCCGGATCGGCGTACTCGGTAAGTACGTCCTTCAGCGCGCCGGTGCTCATCATCATGCTTTCCAGATCCCTTTTGTCCGTAATGAACAAAGGCGGACTGTAGGTCCTGCCGTACAATCTGTCGAGGTCGGCGTCAAGGATCCCTATGACCCTCTTATCGCCTCTTGTCCCCCAGACCTCGGCGACAGACCTCTTTACGTTCTCTTTTGAAAAGGCGGAGACGATCTTCACATTGTCTTTGTCAACGAATTTGCCGAAAAGCCGGTTATCGGTCACGCCTTCTACGACCAATATCGGCCCTTTGTGAAAGGACCTCAGCATAGATATGCTGTTGGCAATGTCCGCGGATGTGAGCTCATCTATCATTTTCCACCTTAAGCTCAACAGACAGGTCCCAGTTGTCATGTATCACCTGAGGCGAATGGGTAGCTACGATTATGTGCATCTCACGCAGTCTGGCAATATCCGAGAATGTCTTCCCCAGGCTCTGCTGCCACGCAACGTGCAGGGATATCTCCGGCTCGTCGATGATGACAAGCGATCCGTGCTTGGCTTCGAACAGAAGGAGATAGAACATGATCAATATCTGTTTCTCTCCCGAAGAAAGCTTATCGAGCGAGAGGGCCGTACCGTTGTCCATCCTGATGCTCAGGAGGTTGCTGGTGTTGATGTAGACGTTCTTGTTGATCAGAAGGTCGTTCACGATGTCCACATACACAATTGCGGATTCTGCGAGCTCGTAGTATCTGCCTACGTATTCCTCCACCGAGAACACGAGGTCCTGGTACTCTTTCCTGGATTCCATGATCTCGAACCTCGACGGGGGGAACCTGTATCCGGCGGGCATTTCCGGCCCGATCCCCGCTCGTTTAATGAAATCGAGCTTCGCTTTCAGGTCCTTGCTCCGGAACTCCAGTTCGGCGTCCGTGTATTCTTTCCTGCCCTGTTTGGGTACGTTCACGAGCCGGTCGTCCTCTTTGGCACTCTTAAGTCTGCCGGCCAGGTCCTTGATGTGCGATTCAAGCGCCGGAACAAGTCCTCCTCCGCAGGAGACGACGGACCTGTCGGGGGATATGTAAAGTACGTTCAGGATGTTCTTCAGCTCTTCAGCGGGGACCTCCTCTTCGATCTCGTTCTTCTGCATCTGTATCAGCGGCGTTTCTCCGTCGTTCTCCACGATGAGGGCGGTGCCGTCGTTGAATTTAAGGTCCATTCTCTCGAAATAAACGTTCTTCACCTCATCGATGTTCCCTACAAGGATATCGTCGATCAGTTTCATGACCGTCGATTTCCCGTATCCGTTGAGAGAATGTATGAATGTGATGTAGCCGCTGCTGAGGCTGACATCGTAATCATACTTGCCGAACAGGCCGTAAATGGAGAATCCTTTAAGCATCATGAGCCCAATGTAATCGGCTTGAATGTATATGAACCCATCAACGGCGGCGGCTCAGGCTTAATCTTTATCTTCGGGGAAGAGATACGAGCGCATATGGACAAAGAGAAGGTGCTGAAGGAGGTCCAATCCAACATAAGGAGCGGGAACATCCCTCTGGCATCGGAACAGATAGCGGAATTGGCCAATTGTTCTTCCGGCGACCCTTTCACGCTGCTGACCTGCGCATCGCTTCTGAAGGTCATCGGGGACGAAAAAGGCGCAGGACGCATCGCCGGGACGATCCCTGACCTTGTGAGGGACAGGAACGGACTCGAGGCGGCCAAAGGCCTGCGGGGCATAGGATTCCATACCGAGGCCGAGAAGATATTGTCAGGCATGGGAGAGAGCGACGAGGTCCTCAGAGAGCGGATGCGGACGCTTTATGATATGAGGAAGTACGAGGGATCATACTCGCTTTACGAAAAAATGATACAGCCTACGTTTGCAGACTCGGTCGTGAGGATAGACTCGATATCCGCTAACCGGGAGCACGACCGCGCCGCAGGACTGGCGAAGGACCTCCTCAAAGAAGCGCCCGACGATCTGAGCGTGCAAAGATGCTACTGTGCAGCGCTGTCGGCGGCCGGAAGGTCCAAGGAAGCGGAGAGGTTCGTCAAAGATAACCTGAAAAAGAGCAGATCGTCGTCCGATGCCAACGCCCTCGCCTCTTATTACCTGTGGATCGAAGGGAAGACGAAGAGCGCCGGCGCATATGCGACCAAGGCCGTCAAGGGGGATCCTGGCAATACGATGGCCATGGAGATACTAGCCTATTGTCTGATCGAGAACGGGAGGCCGCAGGAAGCGAAGATCGTCGCCGGCGCGATCAACGAGA
>JAISPV010000059.1 GCA_031274665.1 Candidatus Methanoplasma sp.
GCTTAACCACACCCCCGGGTGTCCGTATCCATAGTATCCGGTTACTGTGTCGACCCTCAATCCGTCGCGTTTTGCCGCATAATGCAGCAGATTACTAGCCACAGGCGTTTTCAGGGAACAAAGTTTCATCACGGCGTTCCGCATTTTTTCCGTGTGGTAAGTATGGAAGAATGTATAGCCCTCGCCGTCAGCTCTGGTATCGCACGTTAATCCGTCCAGCAGATCCACGACAAGGCAAGAATAGTCTTCAAAAAGGGAAACGAGATCTGAACTGAAGCATGTCCCATTATAGCACGATTCGTAAATGAAGTCAAGCACAGGTTGGCAAGCTCTCGGGTCGCCGATCTGCACTAAAACTCTGACGATCATATTCGCGGTTGTTACTTTGACCTTTCTGAGCGCATCGATCAGCGGGCCGACCGCTCTTCGGTCTTTGCGTTCGGCAAACTCCCAAGCCAATAAATTACAATGAGGGCTGTCAAAGAGAAATGGGAAGAGTTTCTCTATCCCCTGTTCGGAAGAAAAATTGAGAAGAGTACGGACGACAGCTCTGCATATGGGATCGGAGCCGTCTTTTACATCATTTAACCAATCGCAGAGCGAGTCGGATATGCGTATGCGGTCGCCCTCTTGTGATACGGCGTAAGCACGGCCAAGTGCGGCCACCGCGCTTATTTTGTTACGAACGTAATTGTCAGGTTCCCCGCCGCGTAAGTTTAAGCTATCCAATAATTGTTCCAGCGTTTGCGTGTTAAAAACTGTAACATGTTGCCAATCTCCGCAAACGGACGCATATTGCAGTGCGGTCTGCTCGTCCATCGGTAGGCCGCAGGATCCCAACACGTCAGCGGCCCTCTTCTGAATTTTTTTATCCTCATGCCACAGCAGCGGTTCGAGGCTTTGTGCGGCTCGAGCTACAATTTGTCTATACCCGTATTCTTTTGCCAGAGGGATGAGAGCATCCAAATAGGAGATATCCTCCTTAATTTCTATACCGGCCTTAACCATAGCGCCGAAGACCTCTTTATCCATTATTTTGTACAGTATCATCAGTCGGAGCGCGTCGTAGCCGTCTTTATCCGATATGCCGACGTTCGCGCCGGCTCTGATAAGGACAACGACAGTTTCTTTTTGTTCCTTTCCGACCGCCAGGAGAAGGGGGGTGTTATTATCTTTGGTGACCGCATCGATCTCCGCTCCGGCTTTTATGAGCCGTTCAGCGATCTGCGCGTGTCCAGCCCTTGCCGCCAAATGGAGCGGCATAAATCCGTCTTCTTCTGTAAGGTTTAACTTTGCACCAGCTTTAATTAGGATCTCCGCTAACTGGTCGTATCCTTTCATTGCCGCCCAGTGAAGCGAAGTCATTCCGTGAAGATTGGCTACGTTTACCTTTGCGCCCGCATCGATCAAATAATTCACAATGTCTGTGTGCCCATCGAACGCGGCGGCAATTATGGGATAAAGCCCATTTCTTGTTTTATGATCAACATCTGCGCCCCTCGACACGAACATTTGCATGATATCCAAACGGGCGCCGATCGCTGCTGACGTCATAGCATCGTATCCTTCTGTATCAGGGGCGTGGATATCTGCGCCAACACCGAGGAGATAACTGACGATCTCGCCGTAGCCATTCCTCGCCGCTGCGGACAGGGCGGGGTCACTGGCTTTATTGCCGCCTACCGACACGAGCATTTTGACGATTTCCAAATTTCTACATTTCACAGCGGTCAACGAGGCTTGTCTTCCGATAGAATCTGCCCCATCAAACGAAAGTGCCATTTTTGACAGGAGCTTTGCGGTCTGTCGGACATCCCCGCTCTGAATGGCGGTTATCAGTTTCGCATTGTCGTTATTCTTGTGGAAAAGCATTTTTCACTCCTTTTTGTTGAATGACGGATTTAGTGTATACATCAATCCATTTTGGCGTTCCCTTTGCCATCACCCACATATTTCCGAGCGTTTAGTGTCTTTAACTTTGCTATCGGCACAGAGAATTGTAGTTCTTCGTGTGTTTTTCTCATGATCCTCTTGCCCCTTTAACTGTGATCTATTCCACCCCTATCCTTCACTACCGAATGGCGGTGACAGCTTATAATATCCTAACTTTTACAAGAAACGACCAAAGGGAGATGCCGGATGAGATCGGACGCGCACCCATGTAAAGAACCGAGGTGTCTCCCGGCGTTAACACACTTTTTCACGGTCCGATGATGACACCGGTCTCGAAGCACTGACTTACGCCGGGAGTATGTGTCGGACCCTGCGTTGGCTTCCGGTCACGGCTGTGATGACACACCACTGCTACCGCAAGAGCCCCTTTTCAGGGACAGGGTCGCTGTAAGCCGTAACGTGCACGTGGCAATCATGTGTCATGCCCCCACGCCGTCCCGGCTGTTCACCCATACTATGGAGAAGTTCTTAACTGTTACGGGGCGGCCCGCGTCAATACGGCGATCAACGTAGTTTATTGTATAAAATTGCCTTATAGCCATTAAATGTCTGTGTATTGTCGAAATTCCCGAAATTCGTTAAAAAAAGATAAAAAACTACGAATTTCGTAAAAATCTATATGTTTTTTCCTTACTTTCTACGAGTTCCATGGTTAGCTTTATTAGAGAAGATTTATTATAGCTATTCATGAAAGCTTACTTTAGGCCCGATTCCGTTGCAATAATAGGTGCATCGGCGGACACAACCAAACTGGGCGGCATGCTTCTCAAGAACATGATCGACGCAGGCTTTAAGGGAAAACTATACGCAATAAACCCTAAGGGCGGAGAGATACAAGGGATCAAAGCTTACACCTCTGTAAAGGAAATAGGCGCCCCGATCGATCTGGCTGTCATCGCAGTGAAGAATCTGCAGGCGATCGAAGCGATGGAAGAACTCGGCGCCGCGGGGATCAAATACGCATCGATCCTGTCGGCAGGGTTCAAAGAGGAAGGACCCAAGGGCGCGGAACTTGAGGTAAAACTCCTCGAGGAAGCGAAGAAGTACGGGGTCAGGATAGTCGGCCCCAACTGTTTCGGCAACATGAATGTCGCCCACGGGATGAACTTCACATTCACGCACATCCTGCCTCCGGCAGGTAACATATCCATCATCTCCCAGTCCGGAGCGCTCGGCTCGTCGATACTGGAGTGGACAAAGCTCAACCAGTTCGGGATCGCGAACTTCATGACCTTCGGGAACAAATCGGACGTCAACGAGGCCGACGTGATAGGGGACCTTGTAGAGGACCCGAACACGAAGGTCATCGGAATGTACTGCGAAGGCATATCCGACGGAGAGAAGCTTGTGAAGGCCTTTGAAGCGGTAAAGAACAAGAAACCCATCGTGGTATTCAAATCCGGTAAGACAGAGGCGGGTTCCGCCGCGGCATCTTCTCACACTGGGTCGCTTGCTGGGTCCGACGCCGTCAACGACGTCATTTTCAACAAGTTCAACCTGCACAGGGCCAAGGACCTCGACGAGATGTTCGACGCGCTGTCTGTGTTCAGCACATGCAGCCCCATGAAGAAGAACGGCATCGCCATAATAACCAACGCCGGCGGTCTGGGAGTGACGTCCGCGGACGCGGCATTCGAGGCCCCGTTCATAGAGGCTGCAAAACTCGCACCGGAAACTAACGAGGCCATAAAGAAAGCGGTCCCCACCATCGCCGGGCTTGTGAATCCCATCGATGTAAGAGGCGACGCGAAGGCAGAATACTTCAAAGGCGCAATACAAGCGGTGATCAAAGACCCGTCCGTAGGAGGCCTCGTCATAATGGGATCCCCGCTTGACACGGCAGACCTCGAGAGCATAGCCAAGATCATCGTCGAGATGAGGGATGACATCCCCGTGCCGACCACATGCTGCTTCCCCGGCGGGGACAAATGCGAGAGGGCGAACAGGATCCTCAGAGAAGGGAAAGTGCCCTGCTACCCCACACCCGACAGGGCGGTCCGCGCACTGTCGATACTCAGGAAGTTCACCCTGAGGAGCCAGGAGGCGCACGACCCGATGAAGGTACCGTCGGTATCCGGAAAGGCGGCTACCCAGCAGATAATCGCGAATGCAAAGGCGGAGGGAAGGAAAGCCCTCACCGAGGCCGAAGGAAAGAAGATATTCGCTGCATACGGTATGCCGACCCCCGGCGAGGCGACCGTGAAGAGCGCCGACGAGGCGGTCAGAGAATGCAACAGGATAGGATACCCAGTGGTCATGAAGATCCTCTCGCCGGACATCGCACACAAGACCGATGTGGGAGGAGTGGTCGTCGGAGTGAAGACCGCAGATGACGCAAAGGCCGCATTCGAAAAGATAATGAGCAACTGTCAGAAAGCAAAGCCCAACGCAAGGCTTGACGGCGTATCGATACAGCAGATGGTCTTCGGTCAGGAAGTGATCCTTTCAATGATAAGGGATGTTCAGTTCGGCCCGGTCGTGTCATTCGGTCTCGGAGGGATATACGTCGAGATCATGGCGGAGATATCCCAGGCCCATGTCCCGTTCAGCGAGCAGCAGCTTGACAAGATGATCACATCCACCAAAGCATACAAGCTTCTGGCAGGCGCAAGAGGCCTTCCGGTCGCCGACATTGATGCAGTGAAGGATACGATCAGAAGGATCGCGCTTGTAGCCTCAGAGAATCCCGAGTTATTCGAACTGGAGATCAACCCGGTCATCGTCGGAAAGAAGGGCGAAGGCTGCTGGGCGGTCGACGCTCTCTGCACCCTGAAATAAACTCAATGCCGGGTCACCCCGGCCCATTTTTTCTTCAATTATTCAGAGATGGCCCATGTCTTGTCCGGGGCGGTTTACGGCTTTCCGCAAGTTGTTTCAGATCTTCTATGGCCATCGACACATCCTCTGTGTGAAAACCCGCATATCCCTGTTTCATGATTCTCACCGGAGCCTGAGACAGGATCTTTTTGCTGGACTCGCCCGTAAGGAAGTGCCAATACCTATAGGTGTATCCGATCCAATACATCTCGTCCCTCGAATACTGTTCTCCCGGGACCAGTTTTCCGCCGCATTCTTCGATCAGTTCCGACATGATGTATTCTTCGCCCATCCATTGAAGCCGGTCGTAGTCCGCATCATAGTCTGCGGCGCATCTCGATCCCATGAACGTTTTTATGAATCCCTCGCTTGCAAACCCCTCCCGCAAAGAAAGCTCGAACAGTCTGCCCTGTATGTCGCATAATTGGAGTTTCAGAGGGTCCTGCATGTCTCAGTCCCCTCCTTTCAGCATCTCGTCGAAGAACCTGCCTTCACGCCGATAGCTCCTGCATATGTTGTTGGCAGTTTCTATCCCGTATTTCCTGTTCTGTTCGCTTATGTCGCGGACGCACAGCCGTTCAAGCTCGGATATTTCCCGGCGTTCTAAGATCTTTACCTGTCCGCAGGCTTTTTCTGTGAGAGCGACGTATTGTTCCCCGAGTTGCAAGGCAGACAGGCTTTCGACCAGCCCCTTATCGGTGATATCACCCATGAAAAACCTGTCCAGAACATAGAACATCCGGTCATCGGCTATTTTTCCGACGATGACGTCATATTCGCCGAGCATTCTCTTGTATCGTTCATAAAGCGCCGTTCCGGCGATATTCTCCAACTTTCCGCGCGAATACGCAACAAGCATGGCCCATTCGATCCCTGTGGGAACGCGCAGAACTTTTAGGCCGGTCAGGTCCAACTCCACTGTGTAGACGGCTGCTTTTTCGAAAGAACAGATCAGTGTCAGAGGTTGGTGTATCTGCGTTCCCATGTAGAAGCCCCTTCCGAAATCGCAACGGTCGCGGCTTATCGGCCTGATATTGCCATCGATACCGGCCCTCGAACCGTGGTACAGAACGATCTTTCTCTCTTCTGCCTCATGCTCCGGGGAGTCCTGCGTGAGATAACTGAATAGTTGTATCTTGTTCTCCTTCACGATATCGTATATCTTTCTCTGAGCAAGCTTATTCGGAATGGTCCTGTCGTTCTCCCATCTGGTAACGGCCAAGCGGCCGACGCCGATCTTTAAGGCAAGCTCTTCCTGACTCAGATCGGATGTTTCTCTGATATGTTTGATGATCTCGCTCAGTTTCATATTGATCCTCATTGTATCATTGTATACATGTAATATTGTATCAAAAGATACATTTTTTGAATAAAAAGATATCGACAACTATTTTTGTAATTTATCAGGGGTCATTTGTCTTTTTTGTAAGCAAGGGTGTTCAAGGATCTTTCCTGTCCAGAACATAGAACATCCCATCATCGGCTTTTTTCGGTTGTTGCAGCCAATAGAAGGGTGCATCAAGCGGTATCCCGACCAGGATAGGGTTCTGTTTACTGTACTGAAGGCGGCAAGTACACACGCACAGCCCGACTCTGTTCCGCTGACAAACTCTTATAAGTTGTCTTTGGAACGTCTTTATAATGGATCCAACGGTTACCAACAGCGAACTTACGTTCGAAGAGTTGAGGGGGATAGTCGCACCCATTGCCGCAAAACACTGCGCGCTCGAATGTACATTTTTGGATCCAGGGCTCGCGGGGATGGCGATGAGAACAGCGACTATGACTTCTGTATTGCCGTTCCCAAAAGATTCGACCTTATGGACATCGGGCCTCTATTGGGCGACCTGAAAGATGCTCTTGGAAAAAAGCCGATATTGTCTGCGAAGACGATCTCCATAAAAGGCCGTACTTCATGGAGGAAGTGCTACGTGACCGAAGGACCCTATTCGAGGCATGACACAGAGGATCTGCAGGCCATACTCAAGTACTGCGAAAATATCGCAGATATTATATGGATGTCGATGTCGAAAGAGTGAGATACCGTATTAGAAAAAATATCGGCTCTGGAAAACAAATGCCGATCTGTTCTGAATGGCCTCTCTTCTTGTCAAAAATGATCTATAGCCGCGAAAAGAAACATTGTCCTCCTGCATAATCGTTTAATCTGATGATATCGATCAATCACCCATGACATCGGAGATCGTGTTCGTCGGGCTGGGGCTCAGCGGCACTGACGGAATGACCGTCAAAGGGCTGAATGCGTTGAAGGAATGCGACAAGATATACGCCGAGTTCTACACCTCAACACTGATAGGCGCCGGCATAGGCGACCTCGAATCCGTCATAGGAAAGAAGATCAGCATCGTGCACAGGTCGCAGGTGGAGGAAGAGGACATCATCATCGCCGATGCAAGATCGATGAGAGTAGGGTTCGTCACGGCGGGAGATACGATGTTAGCAACCACGCACGTCGACCTCAGGATACAGGCGGAAGAGGAAGGCATCCCCGTGAGGATCATACACGGGGTCTCCATATTCGGCGCGTGCCCCACATCCCTCGGCCTCCAGCCCTACAAGTTCGGAAGGACGGTGACCCTGCCGTTCTTGGAAGCGGATTATCAGCCTAAGTCCCCCTACGATAACATCAAGCAGAATAAGGACAGAGGCCTGCACACGATGATCCTACTGGACATAAGAGCGGACGAGCTCAGGTACATGACGGCCCACCAGGCCCTGGAGTGGCTGATCGAAGGGGAGAGGAAATGGGGGGAGAACCTGATCACCGACAGGACCATAATATGCGTAGTGTCCAACGTCGGATCGAAGGATGAGAAGATAACCGCCGGTTATCCTCAGGACCTTATGAAAAAGGACCTCGGAGCGCCGCTGCAGACGCTTGTGATACCCGGAGACCTGCACTTTATGGAAGCCTATGCCCTGGTGGACTTTGCCGGAGCCCCGAAAGAGATAATCGACGAAGAGGACTGAAGATGCAGGTATGCATACGCGTCCCGAAAAAGGAAGGCGAGAGGGTCAGAACGGAACTGCTGGCCATAGGTTTGCTCGATACGGGAAGGAAGATCGGCTCAGACGATCATTTCCTTCTGATCCCGGTATTGGCAGAGAGATACGGGGACTACGAGGTGATCGAAGCGGAACTGGATACTATCGAGCAAACGCCGACCGATTACAAAGAGTTCTTAGATATCCCGGAAGAGTTCAGGGAAGATCTTCCGACGTCGTTCGACATGATAGGCGACGTGGCGGTGATAAAGCTCCCCGACCAGCTCATACCATACAAAGGCCGGATCGGCGAGGCGCTGATGATTGTCAACAGGTCGATAAGGACGGTGATGATGGATTCGGGCGTCAAGGGGGACCTCAGGATAAGGGATCTCGAACAGATAGCGGGCGAAGGAAGCTCCGAGACGATGCACAAGGAATTCGGAGTGAGGATGATGACGGACCCCGCAAAGGTCTAGTTCAATCCCAGGCTGGCGACCGAAAGGTCCAGGGTAGCGTCGTTGGTGAAGGACGGGGAAGTGATAATAGATATGTTCGCGGGTGTCGCCCCCTTCGGATTGGTAATATGCAAAAGGGCCGGACCCAAGATCGTTTATTCGATAGACATCAACCCCGACGCGGAAGGATTCGTCAGAATGAACATGCAGCTTAACCGCGTGGAGAACATCGTACCGATCACAGGCGATTCGGCGGAAATGATAAGAGAACTTCCCGATGCCGATCGGATCATAATGAACCTGCCTCAGACGGCAGACAAGTTCCTGTGTGCAGCGCTTTCAAGGACGAAGATCGGCGGTGTTGTCCATATGCACAAGGTGATCGAAAGAGCGGAGACGGACGGCCTCATCGAAAAGATAAAAAAAGATGCCCGGTCCGGCGGGTTCGGAATAAGCGTGAACAGCGTGACAGAGTTGAAAACGTATTCCCCCACAATGAGCGTCTATGTTCTCGATATAAGAAGGGAAACGTGATCACTTCTTTACGGGATCGAGCGTGACGCCGGTCTGTCCCTGGTAGTTGCCGCTTCTTTGGGCGTAATCCTTGTCCGATGATGTCGTAAGTGTTTCGAATATCATCTGGCAGAACCTTTCTCCGATGGGTATCTCAACGACCTCGTCGGTCGCATTGTACGCTCCGAGCGTAAGCGTCCCCTCGAACCCCGCATCGATCTTTCCGAAAGCGCCGATGCATCCTTTTCTGATCCAGGTGGTCCTCATCCACAGCTGCGCGCAGACATCCTTGGGCATACGCACCCTTTCGATGGTGGAGACATAGAACATCGTCCTCGGCGGGATCCTGACGACGCCTTCCTTTTTTATCTCGGAATCCCCTCTTATTGATATCTCTGATATTCTGAGATCATAGCCGTTCGGGGTAAGCCCTCTGTCATGAAAATCGCTGATGCCCAAATAGCCTGATCTCATTCCCGCTAAGATGTCTTTGTCAGAAAGTATCGCCATGATGTCGCATAGGTAATATCACTTATAAGGTTTCAGAATAGGCCGGGGCACCTTTGCGCAGGATCAAACGACATTTTTTGACGAAGACATGTGAAATGAAATGTGACCGGTACTATCTACCAAAAAAGGAGTTGGATGTATAGTACAAAACATTGATATACATAGCACACCACTCCATTGTCGAAAGGAAAAAACCTTTAGGTGAGAAAAATGGCAATGAAGAATACGGTTTTATTTCTTATCGTAGGTATCGTGGTCGTTGCGGTCGCAGCCGTAGCTATATACCATGTTTTTAACAACGGTAACAGTGATGTAGACGACGGCGGCAGTGTGGATGATGGGACCACATATTGGTTCTACCTAGACTATAGCATTTACGAAACAAGCACTATAAAGAACGGATGGATCTCTGGAAAAGGCGGCAATGCGCTCGAGGGACTTTTCACGGCGTTGAAGGACAAAGAGATACCATATGAAATACCCACTTCAGGGGGCGCAGCAGGATTCATCACATCGATCAATGAAGTGGATCCGATCTGGGACATGACCGCACCCGCTGCATACAGTTGGTCACAGTTCATTTGGGCGGAAGATTCATTTGACGTATCACTGAGCGGATGGGAGGAAATGGACGTTTCCATAGCAGGCGTGACAACATCTCAGAACATATTCTATTTAGGAGTGGCACAATGGGATACCTCGTCGTTCACGTGTCTGTTCGATCCCAACACACTAACAGGATGGCAGACCGGAGGGCCATCAGCTTAATATAAACAATAATGGCCGCTTAGGCGGCTGTTTTTTTAACAATGGAGGATGGATATTGGACACCCTGAAGCTGAAGACAACCCTGTCTGTTTTTTTTGTGG
>JAISPV010000101.1 GCA_031274665.1 Candidatus Methanoplasma sp.
ATTCCACACCCTTTCCGCTCATCTTTTCAATGCTTATTTCCCGGGGATCGATGCGCGTGATCGGTGCCCCTCTGTCTTCCGCCGCCTTCTTCAGAACGCTGAATGCCGGTTCGTTGTTCAATGTGACGCACGGAACACCGGGTTTTATTATTCCGGCCTTCTCGAAGGCGATCTTCTCTATCGTGTCACCCAGGTACTCTGTGTGTTCCATGCTGATGTTCCCGATGACGCTCACTTCCGGGACGATCACATTGGTGGAATCGAGCCTTCCTCCCATCCCCACCTCCATCACCGCATACTCGACACCTTTGTTCCTGAAATGCAGGAAAGCCATCGCTGTCACCAGCTCAAAGAATGTGGGGGTCTTTCCCTCGGCCGCCATTTCCGCGACGCATCCCTTTATCTGTCCCAGTATCTTTTCGATCTCCGCATTCGTTATCTTCTCTCCATCCACGGTGATGCGTTCGTTGACCTCTTCTATGTGAGGGGATGTGTACAGCCCGGTCCTGATGTCCGATGAGATCAATATCGATGCTATGCAGGCGGATATCGAACCTTTCCCGTCTGTCCCTCCCACATGGATGTACTTCATCTCGTTTTGGGGATCCCCGAGCCTCTTCAGCAGGTCCCTCGTATTATCTAGGCCGAGTTTCATCCCGTGCAGTGTGAATGAATAAAGCCAGGATAACGCATCGTTGTGCATCTTATCCCACCTCTTTGCATATGGCCTCGATCAGTTCTGCGTACGTGATGTTGTTCTTTCTGCAGACCTTCCTTATGATCCCCATCGAACCGGAACCGTATTGAGCGGCCTTCTTTTCCTTTGCGGAGATACCGTGACACCCGATCATATCTGAGACCTCCCTGAGGGGCCTTTTTCTCGACATCGGGTCATCCGTCGGAACGGCACCGCTCATTTCCAAACTGCGTGCCTCTTTCACTACCATGTCGTCAAGGAAGGGATAGAACATCCTTTTTCCGAAATGCTCGGCTATCCTCCTCTCGTGGGGAAGAGTGTTTTCCAAAAGTTTCCTCGTGTCCTCTTCCAAACTCTTTCTCAGATCATCTTTGCCGAGGCCTATGTATTTCGAATAGCCTGCGAACAATTCGTCTGCGCCGAGGCCGCTGAGGATCTCGTCCTCTTCGCAGTTCTTGCACACATGGAACAGAGGAAGCTCAAATGATAATGTGACCGGATCCTTTGTTCCGGTCAGGCGTATCATCTCCCTCAGGCCTTCCATCACGTCATCTTCTGTTATAAGGATGGTCACCGGCCGCATACCCAGCTCTTCGGCGGATGTTAAGGCCTCTTTGATGTCGTGAGAGTTCTCTGAGCCTACCGTATAAAGGGTCGCTTCTTCGGCATGCTCTTTCGCGAATGCGGCGACGATCCCCGAGTCCAGCCCTCCGGAGAACGCGACCGCTATTCTCTTACCGGAAACTGCGTTGCCCACCGCTTCCTCCAGAGCTTTTTTCAACGGCCCGGGATCGCCGATCATGGCCCGGCGTAACAATTGCTCAAAGATAAATGCAGTGATGCCCTTGCAGAGGTGTTTTTGAAGTTATCTCCATGTACGTATGATATTTTTATACATGAATCCTGATTATTGAGCATGGATGGTGTGACGCGCATCGGTGTTTCGCTTGAACCTGAACTTTTAAGGGATTTTGATAAGGTTATCTCAAAAAAAGGATATGTCAGCAGGTCGGAAGCGATCAGGGACCTTGTCCGCGATTCCCTTGCCGAGAGCGAATGGAAGAACGACACGGACTTCATGGCCGGCGTCATTGTGATGATATACGACCATCACACCACCGGCATAGGGGAGAAGCTCACCGAGCTGCAGCACGGGAAGATGCAGAATATCAATACATCCATCCACGTGCATCTCGACCACGACAGGTGCATGGAAGTTCTGATCGTCGAAGGAGAGCTCAGACAGCTGAAGGTGCTTGCCAACGAGATGTCCTCCATCAAAGGGGTACTCAGATGCAAACTTACCATGGCATCGCAGGCCACCGGCCATATGCACCATATAGGCGTAAGGCATTGATCTCCGGCAGGCGGGCCTCAAACAGCACTAAATGCCCATATTTCTATATCTGAGAGAAAAGTTCAGGGGGAGTTTCCTCCCTCAAAAGAGTTTTTTGTGGTCATTGCCGGCATTCTTACTTCTTCTATTGCAGAGCGGATACGCTCTGTGCCGTCTGTAAGATAAGTTTGTTTCTCCGGGAAGCGCCGTAATGGCGGTAAAAAGATGGTGAAATGATCGCGGCAACGATTCAGCGGAGACAGATCTCACCCCGAACCTTGGTCTCCCAACGATTAAATAATTCTAATGTTGTCGCTTGGACGAATGAGAAAACTGATCATAACGGAGAAAGCGAACGCCGCGAGAAGGATCTCCACCATTCTTTCCGATGGGAAATCGGTCTCCGAATCCGGAGGAGGGGTCACCGTCATCACGTTCGGGGCTGGAGGGGATGACTATACGGTCGTCAGCCTCAGGGGCCACATAATAGAATTAGATTATTCTGACGAATACAAAGACTGGGGCAGTGTCTCCCCTGTCGACATGGTCTACGCTGAACCTGTGAGGAAAGTCAAAGTGAAGACGATACTCAACAAGATCGGCGAGCTGGTAAAGACCGCCGATGAGATCATCATTGCCACCGACTTTGACAGAGAAGGGGAGCTCATCGGAATGGAGACAGTGACTGCGGTCTGCGCGGACATGTCGAAAGTAAAACGCGCAAAATTCAGCGCATTGACCAAATGGGAGGTGGAAAAGGCATTCTCCGAGCTGACTACGCCTGACAGAAAGTTAGCGGACGCCGCTGAGGCCAGACAGCTCATCGACCTCTCGTGGGGTGCGGTGCTGACCCGGCTCGTGTCCTTGTCTTCGGGGCAGGTGGGAAAGAACTTCATGTCCGCTGGGAGGGTCCAGAGTCCTACGCTCAAACTGTTGGTGGACCGCCATGAGGCGATAGAGAACTTCATCCCTGTCCCTTACTGGAACATTACGGGGCGGTTCGGAATGCTCGCTTTTAAGGGAGGGCACGAGAAGAACCCGTTCTGGAATAAAGAGGACGCGGAAAAGGTTATGTCGGTCATTTCCGGGGTAAAGAAAGGGAAGATAACGGCATACGAGGTCACCGAGAAAGAAGAATACCGGCCGTCCCCGTTCGATACGACATTGATGCAGGTGGAAGCGAACAAGATCGGAATACCCCCCACGACCGCAATGAAGCTCGCGGAAGACCTCTACACAGGAGGATACATTTCCT
>JAISPV010000138.1 GCA_031274665.1 Candidatus Methanoplasma sp.
TAACAGTTAAATGGAGTAAGACCACATTTGTTACCATCTGTTGTGAAAAGACTCCAATGCAGTATTTTTCGAATTCGCATTTGTGGCCCTTCTTTGAACCAAGATTCGGATAATTCTTATAGATTCAGTCCCTATTCAAACAATATATGACAGACAGAGCGGTCGAGCTTGAACGCAAAACGCGGGAAACAAATGTCTCAATCAAACTGAACATCGACGGCAAAGGCGAATTCGATGTGAGATGCGACGTGCAGTTCCTTAAGCACATGGTGGAAACCTTCGCGAGATACGGTTCTTTCGATATCTCCATGAAAGCATCCGGTGATGACGACCACCACCTCATCGAGGACGTAGCCATAACGCTTGGGACGGCATTCAGGAAAGCCCTTGACGACAAACCTGTGGAGAGGATGTCGACCGTCACAATACCGATGGATGACGCTTTGATGATGGTCTCAGTGGACATCATCGACAGACCTTTCGCCGACATCGACTGCCCCGATCAGCTTTACCACCACTTCCTGAGAAGTTTCGCGATGTCATCGGGAATAACGCTGCACGTCGTGCAGCTGAGGGGGTTCGACGACCACCACATAATAGAAGCTACATTCAAAGCCCTCGGCACGGCGCTGAAGAACGCCGTCGTCACGAGGAAAGCAGACCTTAGTACAAAGGAAAGACCAAAGGTGAGCTGAATGCCGATAAAGAAGATCATCCCGTGCCTCGACATGAAGGACGGGAAGGTCGTCAAAGGTATCAATTTCGCCGACATGGTCGATATCGGCTCCCCTCCGCAGCTTGCAGAAGAATATTGCAGGCAGGGAGCGGACGAGATAACATTCCTGGACATAGCCGCTTCCCTTGAGCAGAGAAAGACCCTCCTCAGTCTTGTTTCCGAGACCGCGAAGAGAGTGACCGTCCCCCTTGCCGTCGGCGGCGGGATAAGGAACGCGGACGAGATGGGCGATGTACTCAAGGCAGGCGCGAACAAGGTGTCTGTCAACACGGCGGCCGTCACGAACCCCGGCGTGATAGCAGAATCGGCGGAAAGGTTCGGAAAACAGTGCGTGATCGTTGCGATAGACGCGAAAAAAGTGGATGGAGGCTGGAAGGTCGTCACCCACGGCGGCACGAAAATCACCGGTCTCGACGCGGTCGAATGGGCAAAGAAGGTCGAGGACCTTGGCGCGGGAGAGATCCTCCTGACATCTGTGGACGCGGACGGCGTGAAGAACGGATATGATATCCCCCTTAACATCGCCGTCGCGGATGAAGTAAGCATACCGGTAACGGCATCCGGAGGATGCGGGAAGATCGAGGATTTCTACGAAGTGCTCTCGCAGACGAACGTCGCCGCAGCGCTGGCGGCGTCGGTGTTCCACTACAAACAATTCACGGTCAAAGACGTAAAGGAATATCTGAGGGACAAAGGAGTTCCGGTGAGATGACCGAACTGAAATACGACAAGGACGGACTGATACCGGTGGTCGTCCAGGACCACCTGACCAACGAAGTGCTGATGGTCGCGTGGGCGAACAAGGAAGCCTTCGAACTGATGAAAAGCACCGGCTACACGCACTTCTGGTCGAGGAGCAGGCAGAGACTTTGGAAAAAAGGAGAAGAATCGGGAAATGTACAAGAGATAGTCTCGATACAGATCGATTGCGATGCCGATACGCTGCTTGTTAGAGTAAGACAGACCGGCCCCGCCTGCCATACCGGATCCCCGTCGTGTTTCTCCGAAACGATATACGGGTCGCTCGACGGGACGATGAACACGATCCTTGAAGTGAAACGGATCATAACGGACAGACTGGAAAACCCAAAAGAAGAAAGCTACACCTGCCTCCTGTTTTCGGATGAGAACAAGATGTGCAAAAAGGTCATCGAAGAGGCCGGGGAGTTCGTATTAGCACTCAAGGACGGGGACGATGATGAGACCGCCTGGGAACTGGCGGACCTGATTTACCACATCATGGTCGCGACGGCGAAATCAGGGCTTCCGATGGAGAAGGTTTACGAAAAGCTTGCGGAGAGAAGAAAATGAGAATAGATCTGCACACCCACACGATATTCAGCGACGGCGATCTGACACCGTCCGAACTCGCATACCGCGCCAAGGAACTGGGACACACGGCGGTCGCTTTGACCGACCACGTCGATATCACGAACATTGACCATGTCGTCCCCAACATCGTCAAGGCAGCCGAACTCAGCAGCGATTACCTTACCGTAATTCCCGGCGTCGAACTAACGTATGTGCCTCCGTCAAAGATAGACGCGATGGCAAAAAGGGCGAAGGCCCTCGGAGCGGAGATAGTGGTCGTTCACGGCGAGACCGTGGCCGAGCCCGTGCCTCCGAAGACCAACCTGAAAGCGGTAATGAGTCCCAACGTCGATATACTGGCACATCCCGGCCTGATAACATATGAAGAGGCAAAGTTCGCTGCAGGGAACAACGTCGCGCTTGAGATCACCGGGCGTGCGTTCCACAATATCACGAACGGGCACGTGGCGAACATCGCGAGGATGTCCGGTGCGAAAATGGTCATCAACTCCGATGCCCACACCATCGGCAACCTGATGGACGAGAGGATGGCGATGACGGTCGCCATGGGCGCCGGGCTCACGGAAGAAGAGATCAGGAAAGCGCTTAACGACACGCCTTACGAGATGATCAAGCACCTGATCAAGTGAACGGCAAGGATCATACCGACTCCAGGTCCTTCCTCAGTTCCTTGATTAGTTCTTCGAGATAGCACTCTCTCCCCTCGTCCCTGCACTCCTCGTATTCCTTCAGGAGCAGGGCGTACATCTCTCTTTTCGATAATGTCTCGACATCTTTCTCTTCCACAGGAAGCGCCTCCTTATGGCGTAAGTGATACGGAATTCATATCATATGCAATAAATGGTCCATTGAATAAGTATCTTTCACTCCTTTGGCGACCGTTCATTATGCCCTTTTGTTCTGCCTCTGCGCTGCGACCGGCATAAGCGGCAGAGGGTCTTTTATGGTCAGTAATTGACGGAGATGAGACCCATTTTATATCCTTAACAGGATCCCCCGGATATGCCCAAGATCGCTATCATCGGAGGCACGGGGATATACAATCCCGACTCCTTTGAGACAATAGAGACCGTTTTCCCGGATACGCCATACGGCAAACCTTCCGACGAGATCATGATCGGAAGGATCGCCGGCGTCGAGGTGGCGTTCCTGTTCCGTCATGGGAGATCACATCAGCACCCCCCCTCAGGTGTCCCGTACAGGGCCAACATGTGGGCGCTTAAGGAGCTCGGATGCTCTTACGTGATATCGGCATGCGCGGTAGGTTCGCTTCAGATGGGATATGCCCCCGGGGACCTGGTCATCCCGACCCAGTTCATCGACTTCACAAAGAAAAGAGATCATACGTTCTTTGACAAAAGGACCGTCCACATCTCGATGCCGGACCCGTTCTGCAGCGGCCTGAACAAAATATTCAACGACACCGCGGAAAAGATGGGGATCAGGCACCATTTGGGCGGAACATATGTGTGCATAGAAGGCCCCAGATTCTCCACCAGGGCCGAAAGCAACATGTTCCGGCAGTTCGGGGACATCATCGGAATGACCGTCGTCCCGGAGTGCCAGCTTGCAAGGGAGCTCGGCATGTGTTACTGCAGCCTCGCCACCGTGACCGACTACGACGTATGGCACGACGAGGATGTCAGCATCGATATGATCATCAGGACGATGAACGAATGTCTTACGAAAGTGTTGAAGCTTCTCGAGCTCGGCCTTCCCAGGATCGGTGAGCCGGACTGCGAATGCATAGAAGCCGCCAAAGGGTGCGGCGCACTCTGAACTCATATGAAAATAGTATTCAAGGGAACCGTCCAAGGCGTCGGGTTCAGGCCGGCCGTATACAGGACCGCGACGGCGCTGGGACTTTCCGGAAGAGTATGGAATGACGGCTCCGATGTCATTGTTGATGTGAACGACGGGGAGCTGTTCCTCAGTACGTTCTTGCCGAACCTTCCGCCGCTGGTACAGCTGGATGAAATAATAAGGACGGAATGCCCCCCGCCGTATGCGGAGGGTTTTTGTATAGCCGCATCTGCCAAAGGCTCATCCGGGATGTCCATACCCACAGATATAGCGATCTGCGGAGACTGCCTCGAAGATATAAGAAAAGGCAGAAGGTCCGGCTATCCGTTCACATCCTGCACGAAGTGCGGACCGAGATTCACTCTTCTCAGCGGCCTCCCCTATGACCGCGTCTCCACCGCGATGAGAGATTTCGATATGTGTCCGAACTGCCGAAAAGAGTATGACGATCCGGACGACAGAAGGTTCCATCATCAGACCGTGTGCTGTCCGGAATGCGGGCCGTCTTACCGGCTGATCGGAAAGAACGGTCCGGAGATCCCCGGCGATCCGATAGCTGTGTTCGCCGGTATGCTCTCCGAAGGGAAGATAGGCATTATGAAAAGCTGGGGCGGCATGCACATATGCTGCACTCTCGACAACACCGCTCTGCTGAGGGAATGGTACGGCAGGAAACAGAAACCTTTTGCGATGATGGTGAAGAACGAGGCTGCGATCAGCAGATACGGCAGCCCGACAGATAAAGAAATAGAGTGCATAGGGTCCCCCCACCGGCCGATCGTGTTGATAGAGAAAAAACGATCCGATATCACCGAACTTGTCTCTCCCGGACTGGACAACATCGGCGTCTTCCTTCCGTATACGGGTGCCCAGCATATCCTCTTCGAATATCTCGACGACGATGCTCTGATAATGACCTCCGCAAACGTGCCTGGAGAACCGATGATACTTGACGACAAGGACGTAACGGAACTCGGCGCGGATATGTATCTTCTTCATGATCAGCAGATCCTGAACCGTGCCGACGACAGCGTGCTCAGATCGTTTGGGGAGAGGACATTCTTCATAAGAAGGTCCAGAGGCCACATCCCGTCGTATTTTCCGATCGCTTTGAAAGGGTCCGCCGTGGCTGTCGGAGCCCAGGAGAACCTCACCGGATCGATAGCCGCCGGCGGCAGGATCCACCCGACCCAGCACATCGGCGACGGAGAAGGCATGGGTGTCGCGGATTACTTAGAGGAGGCGGTAAGGGCCCACATCAGACTGCTTGACTGCCGGCCGGAGATCATCGCGACGGACCTTCACCCAGGATACGTCAACAGGGGGTTTGCCAAAAGGCTCTCTGAAGAATACGGCTCCGATATCACAGAAGTACAGCATCACTGGTCCCACGCCGCCTCGCTGATGGTCGACAACGGCCTGGAAGAGGCCGTGGCGCTGACCCTTGACGGAAGCGGCTACGGGACCGACGGCACCGTATGGGGCGGAGAGGTGCTTGTATCCGACCTCTCTTCTTTTGCGAGGACCGCAAGCCTGGAAGGCATACCCCTCCTGGGATCCGAAAAGGCGCTTTACGACCTCAGAAGGCTGAGGTTCGCGATCGATGCAATGAACAAAGAGGAGAACCGCTCCTTCCCCGACAACGAAGCATCCGTTCTGATGAAGATGATGAATAAAAGCGTAAGATGCTCATCGATGGGGAGACTCATGGACGCCGTCTCATATTCTCTCGGGGTGTGTTCCGCTCGCACCTATGACGGAGAACCCGCGATGAAACTGGAACCTCTGCTGGCATCCGGGAAGCTGATACCGGGATTTGAGACAGAGATCAGGGGCGGAGCGGTGAGAACGGTCGATCTGTTCTCCAGGATCGATAAGAACGACAGCCGTGCGGACACCGCTTACTCCATCATCTACAATGTGATGAAATGCC
>JAISPV010000085.1 GCA_031274665.1 Candidatus Methanoplasma sp.
GGACGTGGAGAAGACCCTGTATGCGTATCCGGACTCGCTGAGCGTAGGAGAATGCCAAAGGATAGCTTTCGCACAGGTGCTCATCAAGGAACCCCGGATAATAGTCCTGGACGAGCCCACCGGAACGATGGACCCGATAACAAAGGTCATCATCGCAAGATCGGTGCTTAAAGCAAGGGATGAGCTGGACGAGACCTTCGTTGTGGTAAGTCACGACATGGATTTCATCCTGAACTGCTGCGACCGCGCCGCATTCATGAAGAACGGCAAGATAGTCAACATAGGGTCGCCGGACAAGATAATCAACGAATTCGATGGACAGCAATGAGGCGGCACGATGAAGAAACAGATCGGCAGGCACCTGAGTTTTGTCGAATGCAGGGAATCGATGGGCCTCGGGGTCGGCGGGGGGCTTGCGCAGAGAGCCACTATTTCCGAAAGCGGGATGGATGTCGTGGTGATAGCGATGGGTCCCGGAAGGAGGCACATTACGAAGCCGGTCTGCGAAATAACCTATGCTTTGAGAGAGGAAGGCATAGACACCAGCGTGCTTGTTGTTAATGCCGGCTCCGGAGTGCCGGCCGATGCCCCCGACATGACCACCACATCCTATTTCGGCCTCGATCCGATAGAGGTGGAAAGGATACAGCAGTATAAGGTGGCGATCATACATCTCGGGAACGTAAGGCAGCACATCATATACAAAGCCAGGCTGATACTGAGGAACGTGGACATCCCCGCCGTGGTGGTCGCCCAGGCCCCCGTGGATTATGAGGATTTCGCATCGATCGGAGTGAAGACCAAGAGGGTCATGCCTCCGGACGAGGACATCAAGACGCGCGGCGAGATAAGGGAGATCGTGACCGGCGTCATCAGAGGCGTGACAGCGCCGCAGGAAAAATTGGACGAGATAGTTTCGAAAGTGCAGAGGACGCTGCCGTCGCAGAGGGGCGGTTGATATGAAGGTCATCGTGAACGGGAAAGAGAAGGACCTAAAGAGCGGCGCCACGCTCAAAGATGCGATAAAAGGCGAGATACGTTCTCCCGATTCCCTGATATCCGTCCACCTTTCCACAGAGAAGCTGATCAAAGAAACGGACGACTGCGAGCTTGTGACAGCGACAGGGACGATGGGGGTCCAGCTTAACGATACGGACGGCGCAAAACTGTGGCGGTCCGTTGTATCGGAGATAAAGGGCTCGACCGCCAGATGGTCCACGAGAGAGATAGCGGCCTTCGGTTCGTTCAAAACGGACATCCCTTCGGACAGGGCGGAAAGGCAGTACCGGATATACGACTGCTTCTTCACGCTGGGCGGATTCGACAACCACACAACATACATGATGATCGCAAGGAAGGACCATGTAAGATCATACGGGGCCAATATCGGCAACATCGGAAGGATAACGCTCGGAAGGCACGTCCTGGGGTCGATGGCGGAGGGGGAGGAGCTTATCGATATCAGGCCGGTCATCGCCGAGGCCAGCAGCGAGAACATCATTGTCACCAAGGATCCGGAATATCCGCTGGAAGAGGGGTATTCCGTCGATACGAACATTCTGATAAAACTTGACGCAAGGTCCCCGGCATCCGCAGAACAGATATTGGCGGTATGCTCTAAGGGATACCTCAACGTAACACAGTCCACAGGAACGCTGATAGGATGCGGCGACGATCTCGATGTCACGATACAGGAAGAGGGTCAATTCACAAGGGAGAAGGGCAGCGTTGTCGTAAGGAACACGGGGGATGGGACCGGCCGCATCCTGATATACAAAGAAAGAAGGCAGTCAAGCCCTTCCCACAACATCGCCGGGTCCGTAGAAAGAGGGTTCGGGATAGCGGCCAAGGCCGCCGGCGGAGACAGGATAACGGTGGTCACGGACCCGGTGCGCGCGCTGTCTGTGGGCATGACCCAGTCGGATGGGGAGAGATTCCTGTCGGGACTCGGCCTTAAGCAGAAAAGGTCCGGGGACACATCGGATGATGCGGTGATAGTTGACCAGTTCCCGGAGATGACGCTCAAGGCAGTTTCAAGCGATCAGATAGAAACGGCCGGTGTTCCGAGGGAGAGGGTGTTCAGGATACAGCTTGACGAATCCCGCCGGAACGAGGTCTATTATTTCAGGAAGGTCACCGGCCTCAGCCATAAACCCGTCGGTTCTCTGAAGACGCAGTTCTCGTTCCCCGGGATGCCCATGATAACGTTCTACGGTGATGAGGAAAGGGCAAAGAACCTCTACCCCCAAGACCCGTTCAAGAAGTGCACGAAGGGGGACATCGGGAGAACGAATCAGTCAAGGCCGCATCACGGGCTCATGGGGATCAGGCTGGCGGACAGCAAGGACTACGGCCCGACCGGGGAAGAGCCATACGGAACGAACCTCGTCGGCAGGTTCATCGACGATATCGGCAAACTCAGCGAGGCGGAGGAAGAAGATATCATCTATGTCACGGAGGAGAGATTATGAGCGAGGAAAGAGAGACCAGGATATTCATGATAACCCCCAACTCAATGCTTACGCCCGACCAGCTGGTCAGGGAGATACACGCGATGGGAAAGGAAGTGACGGCGAAGGAGACGTGCTACGGAACGCTTGTGGAAGGCCCCAAGGCATTGGTCAGGGAAGTACTGGCGATCGTAAGGGGAAAGTACCCGTATGACGTCTATTCGAAAGTAAGGGCATATCCCGCCGGAGACCCGAGAAGGTGCCGCGCGCAGCACGGTACAAGGCCGGGATTCGCCCAGCTGGAGGCAGAATGGGAAGCCCTTCCCATGATACAGCGCGGCCTTCAAAGCTGTGAAAGAGAGGAAGCATTCGAGATCCCGAAGGAAAGAGAACAGCTTCCCGTAGAAGAATTCAAGAAAATATGTGAGGCAGGCAGATGAAAGTATTCATAGATCCCCCGAACAGCCTTATCCTGTTCGACCTGGTAGAGAGATTCGGACACGAACCGTTGGGTGCGATGGCGGTCATCCAAGAAAGGATAGACCAGGCTGAATTGGACATGCCCCCGATGAATGTCACGCTGGACGATGTGGTCAGAGGCCTTAAGTACGCAGGGGTCGAGGTCCCGTCGGGGATAAGGGGAAGGCTCGCACTATGGGGGCCGCTGATCGATGAGGCCGATGCCGCGGTAACAATGCTGGACCCGCCCTTCAACTTCGGGTGCGTCGGCTGCGAGCGGTCCAATGAGATGGTGAAATATCTGATACGCAGGCGCGGCATCCCCTATCTGATGGTGAAATACCCCGAGAATGAAGAAGAGGCAGGATCCACGGTCGGCCAAATAAAAGCATTCCTGGAGGGGCTCAAATGATAAAGATCGCACAGTTGTCATGCGGCACCGAGTACAGCAGCGTACAGGCCGA
>JAISPV010000126.1 GCA_031274665.1 Candidatus Methanoplasma sp.
CCCGCGTGGAAGAGTTTGTTCATCAGGTCTTTGTCCTCGGGGATAATTTTTCTGCCAAATTCTATTTTATATTTGTTCTTGATAGTCGCGGCGTTATTAGGGACAGTGACATAGTCCCACATGTCCTCACGCGTCTTTTTACCGTTAAGGAATCTGTCATGTGCCTCGAATATCGATACTGGTTTCGATGCTACCATTCTATCACGTGTGTAATATCCATTAAACAGGATGTTAATAAAAGATATGCGTGTGCTATATTTAATCATACCGAATATATTAAATACTGTTTTTGATGTGATTTACGTAATATGAACAACAATACATGTTTTTATTTAAAGCCTTTTTATTCAAAGACGCATTGAAGACGCAACCGCCCCCCCCCCAAGAGATCCCGCAGGGACCATCAATTATACAACGGCAGTTCAGTGCGTACTGCAGGTCTCGTTACGGCCTCCGAGAGATTCTTTGAAACAGACGGGCAACTGATGGCAGAGTTCCTTTGCCCTGTACACCGGTACATCGGGGAATGCCGTGAGGATGAGGTCCGATTCCGCCACTTTGATCTCAACATACAGAAGAACGTGGTTCTTTTTTCCCGCAACGATTTCAGAACGGATATGGTCAAGTATGTTCTTCTTTTCTTTTATGCGGATGATGTTTGCCGAATTGTCATACGAGATATATTCAGCGAGCTCGTCCAAAAGCTGTTCCGGGCCCATCCTCCGTCTCCCCGTAAGCGTTACGGCATCGGGATTGGAAAGGAACGATCCGATCCTGTCGGCTAGCTGATATCGGTCTTGCGGCATATATGGAAAGAATGGAAAAAGAAGATATTAAAATATGGTTCATCGGCACAATACGGCGTCAGCACCGTTCCCTCCAGCTTTTTTCGGACAAGGGGCCATCCGGCCCTCCTGCAAAGAAACTTAATATATTGGCTATATAGCCAATGACGCACTTTTAATTAATATTATATACTAGTTTTCTAAAAACAAATATCATGATAAATAATATTTTATATCATTATTGTATTGTAGGTGATAGTACGGTATGGGTAATACAAATATGGCGTGAGAAGATCCTTCCCGTTAGGATTGGCCTTGTTGATACTCATCCGAAAAACCTGTCTGCCTGCGGGCATTCTACTCCTCCTCCTTATTAGTTAGATGAGGCGGACAGGGAATAACATTCCATCACTTCATCCTTCCAATGATCGTTTGTGCTATTACCCAGACATTCATAGGAATCTTATATGAGTATAAGCATAAGGGATGACAGACCCTTGATGGAACGAGGGACGGTCTGGGACCGGTAGGCCTCTAAAGCCCAACTAGCGGGGTTCGATCCCCCGGTCCTTCGCCATGATAAGCCGGTGGTGATGACATCAATGTAGGTTTCACTGATCCGCAGATCCAGAAACTGAGAGAGTTCGGAGACGATCCCAGGGACACCTCTGTTTTCGACAGTGCCGAAGAAAGAGAAAGAGCATTTTCAAAGCTCATGGCCGATCTGGTGGCTTTGAACGAAAGATCAATAAAGGAAATGATAGGGTCCCCCTCAAGACACGACCTGACCCGGTTGGAAGCCGACATCTCGAATGTGTTGACCGCAAAGGGGTTCATCGAGGTAAGAACGCCGACGATCATCTCCGCCGCAGCGCTTGAGAAGATGACGGTCACTCCGGAACACCCGCTCTATAAACAGGTGTTTTTCATCGATAGCAAAAGATGCCTCCGCCCCATGCTGGCGCCGAATCTGTACTATGTGATGAGAAAGCTCAGGGACCACACCGACGGTCCGGTGAAGATATTCGAGATAGGGTCGTGTTTCAGGAAAGAATCGCACAGCAGCGCGCATCTTGAGGAATTCACGATGTTGAACCTCGTTGAACTTGGACCCGACAGGGATGCGACCGAAGCATTGAGAGAATACATCGGCGACATCATGAAGGTTACCGGATTGGACTATACACTATCTAGAGAAGAATCAGATGTCTACAAAGAGACACTGGACGTGATGATCGGTGACACTGAGGTCTCGTCCGGTGCGGTCGGTCCGCACATACTCGATCCTGCGCATGACATCCATGAACCGTGGTCGGGTGTGGGATTCGGCCTCGAAAGGTTGTTGATGCTTATGAATAAGAAAGGCAGCGTCAGAAAGACGGGCAGAAGCCTCGGTTATCTGAACGGCGCAAAAATAAATTGACAGGGATACCTTGAGCGTCGTTGAAATTATTGAAAAAACAAAAAAGAATGCGGGGATATCCAAAGAAGATATAGCGGAACTCCTTTCGGTAAAAGGAGAGGACGTCTCTCTTCTGTTCTCGGCTGCAAGCTCCGTAAGGGACAGGGTCTTCGGGAAGAAAGTGTTCATCTACGGATTCGTTTATTTTTCCACTTACTGCAGGAACAACTGCGCATTTTGTTATTACAGAAGAACGAACCATCTTCCCCGATACAGAAAAACAGAGGATGAAGTTCTCGCTTTATCCGCAAGCCTCAAAGATGCGGGTATAAATCTGGTGGATCTCACGATGGGGGAGGACCCCGTCATGTGTGCGAATGATTACGACGAACTGTTGCGCATTGTCAGAAGGGTCAGGGATGAGGTCGGTATCTCGATAATGGCATCGCCGGGGGCGGTCCCTGAGGCCTCTTTCAAAAGATTCACCGATGCCGGAGCGGACTGGTTCGCCTGCTACCAAGAGACATACAACCGGGAATTATTCTCCAAACTCAGACTTGAGCAGGATTTCGACAACAGACTTAATCAAAAGATATGGGCGAAGAACGCCGGTCTGCTCACAGAAGACGGCATAATGGTCGGCCTCGGAGAGACGCTCGCCGACCGGGCGGACTCCATAATCAGGATGGGCTCGCTGGGATGCCAGCAGATACGCGCGATGACCTTCGTTCCGCAAAAAGGTACGCCGATGGAAAATATGAGACCGACCGAACCCATCGACGAGTTGATATCGATAGCGGTGATGAGGCTCCTGTTCCCGAACAAGCTGATACCCGCTTCCCTGGACGTAGAAGGCATAGCCGGGCTGAAGACAAGATTGGATGCCGGCGCTAACGTGATAACGTCCATCGTTCCGCCCCACGAGGACCTGGCGGGAGTTGCGCAGCATGAGCTGGACATCGATAACGGCCGCAGATCGGTCGAACATGTACTGCATCTTCTCGACGAAATGGGAAGAAAGGTCGCCACAAACACAGAGTACGAAAGCCTTCTCAAGAGACTGAAGGCCGAGAGCAAGTGATAAAATGAAGATAGGTATCGTCGGAGGAGCCCTCCAAGGGATGGAAGCGGTCTTCCTCTCCAGCAAAGCAGGATATGAATCGTTTGTAATAGATAGAAAGGGGTCCGCACCGGCACTGTCGCTTTCCGACGGGCATGAAGTGATGGATGTTGTCAAAGATCTCGATAAAGCGAAAAAACTCCTTCTGGACTGCGACGCGGTGATCCCCGCGTGCGAAGAGATGGATGCTCTGACCGCACTCGACAGGATGCTGAAGGACTCCGGGATACCGTTCCTTTTCGATCTCGGATCATATAAGGTCTCATCATCCAAAGAACATTCCAATAAAATAATGTCGGAGCTCGATATCCCTATGCCGGAACCCTGGCCGAAATGCGGGTTCCCCGCGATAGTAAAACCATCGTCCCAGAGCGGCAGCATCGGCGTGTCCGCAGTCGACAACGATGAAGAGATGGCTGCCGCATTGGGAATAGTCAGCGATCTCGGGGATATACCGATAATACAGGAGTTCGTATCCGGGAAGAGCGTATCGATAGAGGTCATCGGTAACGGGGATACGGCCGTACCGTACCGGACCACCGAGGTCGTCCTCGATTCGAACTACGACTGCAAAATGGTGTACTGCGAACCGGACATCATTCCGAAAGAGGATAACGACATGTTCGCCGATATCGGAAAAAGGATCGGGGAAGGTATAGGCCTCAAAGGCCTCATGGATGTTGAGGCGATCTTCACAACGAAAGGACTCAGGGTGCTGGAGATCGACGCGCGCATTCCCAGCCAGACACCCGCTGCGGTGTGGGCGGCCACCGACATCAACCTGCTGGAGGAGTTCGTATCCTCTGCAACGGGAAAGAGCACGGGAAAAAAGGGCAGGAACGAATGTTCAGCGTATGAACATTACATAGTTGAGAACAACAGCCTGACCGCCTGCGGCGAAAAGGTCTTCGGCAAGATAGAAGAGCCGAGGTTCGAAACAAGGTTCTTCGGTTCGGACGAAGCGATAACCGATTATTTCCCGGGAAAGAACGTTTGGAGGGCGACCGTCATCACCAGCGGAAGGACTGCGGCCGAGGTCCTCGAAAAGAGAAAGATATTCATCAGGAACGTAATGGTGGAGTGCGGTTTGGACCAATACATAGACAGATCTCCGAAGATGGTATGATGACAAGGCTGACAGACAGAATAGTAGAAAAGATAATAGGCTCGCTTGACGGAACGAACGATATGCTTACCTCCCTGACAGGAATGAGCATACTGGAGCTGGCATGCGATGCGATAGACATAACTCCCGATGAAATAGATCTCGATGGCATAAGGGTCGGCGTCGTCCCGGTCACATCCGGTCTGGGGATAATCAAAAAGTTCTCGGAATCTGTCGCCGAGATCGCGAGGAAACTTGGTATGGAGGCATTCGTTACCGAGTATGCGGATGTGGCAGGCCTTGCGGAAGCCCTTTCGGCCGAGGTCGACATTGTGATCATGGCCGACGACCTCAAATTCATCGCGATCAACATCAGCAAGGGAAGATTCTCCCACAACTCCTTCGCGACAGCGGCAGGCTACGTTTCTGCGCTCAAAGGCGCTGCCGGAGGGCTTGCGGGAAAGGATGTTCTCGTACTCGGTGCCGGAAGGGTGGGAAGCATCGCCGCAGAGCTTTTGGCAGCTAAGGGAGCCTGTGTGACCGTATACGACATCGACAAAAAGAGGACGGAAGACCTTTTGTGCCGTATGGATGTCAAGATAGCGGACGATGCGGAAAGCGCGCTTTCCTCGCATACGCTGGTTCTCAACGCATCCCCGGCGGCGATAGACGGCAGATCCGTAAAAGAAGGAACGATATTCTCATCCCCCGGACTGCCTTTTCCCTTTGACGAACTGGGGTTGAAAAAGGCAAAGATGGTCATCCACGATCCGCTGGAGATCGGTGTCGCGGTGATGGCTGTCCAGAGTGCATCATTCTCCAGGCTCAGATAAGCGGACCTTATCCGTACTTTCGGACGATACGGGCCCCTGATGTCGATGTAGCAGAATACGGCATAAC
Organism: Candidatus Methanoplasma sp.; assembly: GCA_031274665.1. GTDB lineage: Archaea > Thermoplasmatota > Thermoplasmata > Methanomassiliicoccales > Methanomethylophilaceae > Methanoplasma. The sequence continues at coordinate 5,313 of JAISPV010000126.1, forward strand.
GGAAACTATCTGCTTACCGGGTCAAGAGGTGTGAACGGATAAATACACAGATATCGTAATGACGGGCATGAAGATACTCCTTATCAACGGGTCTCCTCGGACAAACGGCAACACCTCTGAGCTTGTGAACCGGTTCCTTGATGAAATAGGGAACAAAGCGTCGGTCGAAGAGGTGCGCATTTACGGTATGGATATCAAAGGCTGCAGGAACTGCGGTATGTGCCAGAAGACCATCCTGGAAGAACACTGCGCGATCGGCGACGGCATGTCCGGATTGTACCGGAAGTTCCTGTCGTCGGACCTCATTGTGTTAGCATCGCCGATCTACATGTGGCAGTTCACCCCCTGCACGCTTGCATTCCTCAACAGGCTCCACGGCCTCTGCCACTCGAAAGATTTCTCATACAATGCGATGGCAGGAAAGAAGATGGCCGTCCTGATAACTCTGGGCGCGGAAGAAGAGGTCGCGGACTTTGCGGTGAACGGCCTCAGAGAATTCTGCGAATTCTTCTCCGTCGAATACAAAGGGGACGTGAGGGTGCCTTTCGCGGTTAAGGAAAGGATATCGGCCGGAGAGTACGACAAAGAAATAAGGGAATTCGCGACGAAGATCTTGGAGTGATCATTCGTACTTGCGGATGTCGGTCACGTGCTGTGCCTTGCCTTCGAACCTTTTCAGCGACCCGGGCAGCATAAGTTTGACATCTGCTTTAATGTTGAGCACGTTCTTGAGCCTCTGTTCCACGTGTTTTGTCATCTTTCCGAGTTCCACCATATCGTCGGCGAGGGATGACTCGTTGAGCTCCACTTCCACCACCATATCGTCCATGTAGTTCTCGTTGCTCAAAGTGATGTGATAGAACAAACTCAGGAAGGATATCTCTCCGATAACACTCTCTATCTGGGACGGGAAGACGTTGATGCCGCGTACAACGCGCATATCGTCCGTCCTTCCGGATATCCTCATCAGGCGGGGATGTGTCCTCCCGCACTCGCATTTTTCCCAGTCAAGTGATGAGATATCCCCTATCTTGTATCTGATGAGTGGGAACGCCTCTTTCTGCAGCATTGTTACAACCAATTCCCCGCGTTCCCCTTCGGCGCATTGGTCGCCGTTCTTGTCAAGCACTTCCATGTAGCATATATCTGCCCAGATGTGCAGACCGGCCTGCTTATCGCATTCAAGGAACGAAGGCCCGTAAAATTCACTCGCGCCGTAACAGTTGTGCACGCGTATACCGGTCTTGTTTTGGAATTTGATCCTCATGCTTTCCGACCAGGGTTCACCGCCCGCTATCGCCAGTTTGACCTTTGTATCCCTTCCCAGATCTACCCCCATCTTTTCGCAGACGTCCGCGATGTGGAAGAGATATGAAGGGGTTCCTACCAACAACGTTACGGGGAGGTCCTTCATGAGCTGGATCTGCCTCTCCGTGTTCCCGGTGCTGGTGGGCAGCACTGCGGCGCCGATCTTCTCCGCTGCCGTATGCACACCCAGTCCTCCGGTGAAAAGGCCGTATCCGTGGCTGTTCTGGATGACATCATTGCTGCTCGCTCCGAAGGAGATCATCCCTCTCGCAAGGGATTCGGACCAGTCGTTCATGTCCTTCTCT
>JAISPV010000049.1 GCA_031274665.1 Candidatus Methanoplasma sp.
ATCTCCGCACCGCATCTTCTGCAGTAAAGTTTCTCGTACCTAGTTCCAGCTTTATTTGGCTGCCGCTTTTGCCTTTTCTATGTACCCGTTCCAGACCTTCTCGAGGTCCGGCCTTTGAACGGTATCCATGACGTACTGCGCGAACTCGTCGCCGGTCGCTCCGCTGCTCCTTCCCGTCATGACGAGCTTCCTCTCGAACTGGACGCAAACGTCAAGCGCCATGTTCAGTCTCTTTCCCTTCTCCTTTTCGCCGATATGGTCCATCATCAGTGCCACTGCTTTGATCATGCTGCATGGGTCCGCGTATTGAGCCCTTCCCTCATCGACCATCCTGGGGGCCGACCCGTGTATGGCCTCGAACATGGCGTATTTCTTGCCGATGTTGGCGCTTCCCGCCGTTCCGACACCGCCCTGTATCTGTGCCGCTTCATCAGTGAGTATGTCGCCGTACAGGTTGGGAAGAACAAGCACCTTGAAGTCCGACCTTCTTGCCGGGTCTATGAGCTTTGCCGTCATGATGTCGATGAACCAGCTGTCCCATTTGACCTCCGGGTATTCTTTTCCTATCCTTTCCATCGTGGACAGGAACTTCCCGTCGGTGGTCTTGACGATGTTCGCCTTTGTAACAAGGGACAGGTAGTTCAGCCCGCTTTTTTTGGCGAATTCGAATCCGGCCCGGATGATCCTGTCAGTACCCTGAGTGGTCGCCACGCAGAAGTCCATCGCAAGATCTTCCGTCACATCGATCCCGTTGCTTCCGAGGGCGTAGCTTCCTTCCGTGTTCTCCCTGAAGAACGTCCAGTTTATACCCAGCTCCGGCACCGAGACCGGTCTGACGTTCGCAAAGAGGTCCAGCTGTTTCCTCATGGCGACATTCGCGCTCTCTATGTTGGGCCACTGGTCCCCTTTGCTGGGAGTTGTTGTGGGCCCTTTGAGTATGACATGGCATTTCTTCAATTCCTCAAGAGTGTCGTCGGGTATCGCCTTGAGGACCGCCGCTCTCCTTTCGATGGTCAGTCCGTCGATGATCCTGATCTCCGCCCTTCCCGCTTTCAATTTATCGGCGAGGAGGAACTCCATGACCTTCTGAGCCGATGCGCAGATGTATGGTCCTATCCCGTCGCCGCCGCACACTCCAACTATAAGTTTATCGAGTTTTGAGTAATCTACCCAATCCCCCTCCTTCTTTAGTTCTTCTACCCTTCGAAGCTGCTGCCTGAGCAGTTCGCCGTATCTTTCCTGTGCGGCCGTAATAGATTTTTCGTCTACCATTTATATCGCCTCGGAATCGAAATCATATAATAAAATTAGTGGTAGCGGAAAGCCATTCCGGAGTTCTCGAAAAGCCTTTGAGAGGATTAAATATTTTAATATATTTCTGGGACCAATGATATTCAAAAAGCTCGCCGACATCGTTTTCAGGCGTTCCAAACTGATCATCGCGGTTTGGGTCTTGATCCTGATATGCGCTGTCCCTCTTGCCCTCAAAGCGGGAAGCGTGCTGGACTACGACACCACGAACATGGCCGGCCCGGACACAGAGTCTATTGAGGGCGCCAAAGTGGTTGCCGGTTATTTCCATCAATCGGACGTCAATATGGAATCCGCCGTCCTGTTGGTGGCGGCCTTCGACACTTTTGACGGAAAGATGAATGCCTTGGGCATGTACTCCCTGATATCGGGCAAGATACCCGATTATAAGGACGAATACAATGAACCGAAGATAATTCAATTTTTGAGGTACGGGCTTTTCACTGCTCAGGATAACGACAATGAAGGGGTCTTCATCTACGCAGCCATCTACAGCGAGCGGATGAACGACGAGAAACTGGTGGGCGATGATACGCCAGAGTTCAGGGATTTCATCGGCCGTATACTCACAGAGAATAACATGTCCGATGTGACAACGTATGTCACCGGGTCCCCCGCGATAGCATACGACACCGAGAATGTGGCATCCCAGGACATCTCCAAGATAGACATATTCTCGATACTCATGATACTGATCCTTGTCGGATTGTTCTTCAGGTCGTTCGTGACCTCGGCAATGCCTCCGATGACCATAGGTGCGGCGTTCGGCGTCGTTCTCTGCCTGATGTTCCTGGTCGGTTCTGTGCTGAACATTTTCTACATCACAGAAATGTTCCTGCTGGTCTCGATGCTCGGCGCCGGGTGTGATTACTGCATATTCATTTTGGCAAGGTATCGCGAGGAAAGGGTGCAGGGCGCCGATCACGAACATGCTCTCAAGAACGCCGTGACCTGGGCGGGAGAGTCGATAACCATATCCGGTCTCGCGGTGATGATAGGGTTCGGCGCGATGTCCATCTGCTCGTTCTCGATGATAAGCTCGATGGGAGTGATGCTTGCCACAGGCATTGTCGTTGCTCTCCTTGCGGCGCTTACCCTCATATCGTCGATACTCGCGCTGGTCGGAGAGAGGCTGTTCTGGCCGACGAAGATGGCCTCGCTTAGGGAAGGAGGAAAGGCGGAGAAAGGATGGTACGGAAAGGCATCGCGTCTCGGACACAGATATTTCATGAGGTCCGTCCGAACATCGATAAAATATGCAAAGGTCATCATTGCGGCGGCGGTGTTATTCACAATACCCATGGCATACATCATGATGACCTCAGGCTCATCGTACGATATGGTGGGCGCAATGTCTACCGGAGAGGGGATGGAAGGACTGAACAAGGTCGGGGAATACACCAGCGGCGGCATGATCATGCCTAACTATGCCTTATTCGAGCTGAACGATTCCATCGGAAGCGTCGTGGAGTTCAATTACGGCGGGGTGGTCTTCGGTATGCTCTATTGGGATTGGGC
>JAISPV010000090.1 GCA_031274665.1 Candidatus Methanoplasma sp.
CATACCGCAAAACGTCATGAACAAGTTAACTGCTGCGCAGGAACAGGCCGGAACGGCAAACCATTCCGACCTGAACGGCAAAGTGACGGCGGACGGCCTGCCTTGGTATGTGCGCGTGACCGCCGTACCGATACCGAAGTCGGACCCCCGCTATTCCGAGATCCAAGGGATGCTCGGCGACAAACTCGTCGTACTGTACGACATCAAGCTGCTGGACACCCTGACGGGAACGGACTACGTCATGCAGGCAGGGACCTCCGCTATGATCTCGCTGAGCGGGCTGCCTATCGGCGGCGCCTCCGGCGTCGCGATAGTCCACCAGAAGGCCGACGGGACGCTGGAGGTCATCACGGCGGACGTTAACGGCAAGACCGCAGTGTTCTCGGCCTCGTCCTTCAGCATGTACGGCGTGACCGCGCCTTCGGACGGGATACCGTGGCTGTGGGTAGGCGTGATCCTGATAATCGCCGTATTGTGCATCGCTGTAGGCATCGTACTGCACTCAAGAAAAGGCAAAAACCCATCTTCCAATTGAACGGGGGTCTGGCCCCCACCTTTTTTATTATTCAGACCCGCCCTTCTTTCACAGCCTCGGCTTTATACATTCGCGGTCACCAACGTATGTGTTCATGATATTTGCAGACCTGATACGCCGTGAACACTTACGTCGGTGAACACGAACACTTACCCTGGGTGAGCGAGCCGAGCGAACCCGGGGTAGGTTTTCACGATGTTTGTTGATTTGATAACAGAGCAAAACGCCCGACAAACCTTTATCAGATGTCAGCAGTACGGACCTTTGGAAAGAAGAATGTCTGATGAATGGGTAAGGATTGCGGCCCCGGCCACCACTTCGAACATAGGTCCGGGGTTCGATACTTTCGGACTTGCAATGAACGAACCGAGCGATATCCTCGAAGGGAGAAAGATCGATTCCGGTTTCAAGATAACCGAGGTCTCCGGTCCCGGCTCCGAGGGCATACCCACCGACCCCAAGATCAATTCGGTCACCATAGCGGCCGAACAGGTCCTGAAAAGATGCGGGTGCGACTTTGGTATAGAATTGAAAATAAAGAAAGGGGTCAGACCCTGCAGCGGAATGGGTTCGTCCGGAGCAAGCGCCGCGGGAGGGGCGTTCCTTGCAAACATCCTCTGCGGAGGTAAACTCAGTCTGAATGAGATCATCCTTTGCGCCGCACACGCCGAGGACGTCATCTCCGGAGGACTGCATGCGGACAATGTCTCCCCGTGCATTTTAGGCGGATTCACGATAATACGGTCATATGAACCGTTCGAGGTCACCAGGATAGAGCCTCCGAAAGACCTCGGGATGGTCGTCGCTCTTCCCGACATAATGGTCGCCACCTCGGATGCGAGAAAGGTCCTCCCCAGAGAGGTCTCGATCAAGGACCTTGTATTCCACATCGGCAACGCTTCGACGCTGGTCTACGGCATGATGAGCGGGGACCTCGGAGTGATAAGCAGATCCGTTAAGGACGCCGTCTTCGAACCCGCCAGGACAAAACTCGTGCCATTCCTGAAGGAAGCGGAGAAAGAAGCGGTGTCCAACGGCGCGCTGGTCTCTTTCATGGGGGGATCCGGGCCCTGCATCATGTCGTTCTATGACGCAAACACCGACATCGGCAACAACATAGCCGAGAAAGTAAAAGCCGTATACACTGACAATAATATCAAATGCGACACATGGGTGACGAGACCGGGCACCGGTTGCAAGAGGATCTGAGATGACAGAACACAAAGTGATATGCTGGGATTGCGGATCGGAGACGGAAGACCCGTACGTTTACACCTGCCCAAAATGCGGAGGGCTCCTGATGGTGAAGATGGACCTGGAGCCCGTGAAAGAGATGAGGCCTGAGGACCTCAGGAAAGAAAAACTGGGGGTCTGGAGATACGCTCCGTTCATGCCTGTGGACCCGCTGCACAAGGTCTCCATCCAAGAAGGCGGCACCCCTCTCTACAAGACCGACGGACTGGCCTGGGAGGTAGGCGTCTCCGAGGTACATGTGAAATTCGACGGCCTTAATCCGACGGGGTCTTTCAAGGACAGAGGAATGACCGTCGGTGTATCCCGCGCGAAAGAACTCGGGGCGAAGATCGTAGGCTGCGCCTCCACCGGGAACACATCGGCATCTCTGGCGGCATATGCCGCAAAAGCGGATATCAAATGCGCGGTATTCCTTCCTTCGGGGAAAGTAGCGGCAGGCAAGCTCGCTCAGGCGCTGTTCTACGGTGCGAAAGTACTTTCCATTGACGGTAACTTCGACGAAGCGCTGGACCTTGCGAGAAAAATGGCGGACGAAAGAAGGCTGTACCTCCTGAACTCGATAAATCCATACCGGCCGGAAGGACAGAAATCGGTGCTGTTCGAGATAATAGATCAGCTGGACTACGAAGTGCCAGACAGGATCATACTCCCTGTCGGCAACGCGGGCAACATCTCCGCCGTCCACAAAGCGATACAAGAACTGCAGGAAGTGGGATGGATCGACAAAGTGCCGATGCTTACTGGGATACAGGCGGAAGGCGCTTCCCCGATCTCAAAAGCGTTCAGTGCGGGGAAGGATGATTTCATACCGGAGGAGGACCCGGAGACCATCGCCACCGCTATCCGCATAGGCAATCCTGTCAGCGGAAGGAAGGCCCTCCGCGCGATCTATGACACCGGAGGGTTCTCCGCCACCGTGACGGACGATGAAATAATAGATGCCCAGCGGCTCCTCGGAAAAAGAGAAGGAGTGTGTGTGGAGCCCGCGTCCGCCGCATCGATAGCGGGGCTCATAAAGCTTGTTTCGATGGGCGTCATCGACAGGGACGAGAGGGTCGTATGCATCTGCACAGGGAACGGGCTGAAGGACCCTGACACAATAATAAAGAATTCTCCCCCGCCGATACCCTGCGGTAATTCCGTGGAGGAAGTGGAGAGGATACTCTCGCGATGACGGGCGCGGCCCACATCACATCGATCCTTTATTTGTCTCCTGTTTTATTAAGAAATCGCTCGGCCTATAATCTACTACATTGAACAATGAGGTGTTCAGAACAAATACAGAATTGTCTTTTTTTATCTTATTGTGCTGCATCCTCAATATATCCGCCCCTTCCCAAGATTCGAATTCCTCAAATGACGGCAGTTCGAACTCACCGTTCAGAAGAAAATTGGCCTTTTTGAGATGCAGAATGATGATCTTCCTAAAGGTTTCCTTTTCATATCTGTTGACATCTTTCAATTCGTTGCAGCATTCCATTCCAACGATTTTTTTGTATTCGCATAACTGAGGAACGGCCACACATCGGTCTTTGAATGCCTCGTCATCCAGCGACCTCAAGTGCCTGTATGATTCCAACATTGGATAATTGATATAGAGTTTTCCGTTATCGGCAGGATCGTCAAAAAACCTTAACATCGCCTCGAGTTTGATTATGTCCGCTCTTTTATCTTGTATGTCCATGTCGAACACCAGGAAGATATCGGTGAATCGGCTTCGGAGTTTTTTCTTCTCATCGGGGTCGTTCTCTCTGGAAATAAGGTGCTGCAAGAGATCGATGTTCTCATCGATATGATCTCCGTCAAACAGCTCACCTGTCAGCACGTGGATGTTTGTTTTGTATGGGTATATCTCCACGCTGTCCTTTCTGCACTTCTTCCAAATATTGCTAAAGAGAAGCGGTTCCGACCATGACCCCTCTCCTCTGCAATAAGAAGGATCTTACTCATTAAATTCTCCGTTGCGTAACATCTTCTCCAGATTATGGCCTTCACGCAGTTCTCTTTCTGTAGATTCGGAGAACGAACTGATCTTGCCGTTCATAATTTGCAGGTAACAGTCTGGCCGCATCACACGGTTGCTGACAATGCTTGTGTTGTGCGATGTGAGAACGACCTGTGTTGTTGAATATTTGAACAACTGTCTGACGATCTTTTCTGCTAATTCGAAGTGGTAGTATGCATCGAACTCGTCAATGAACAACAACGAAACCTTGTCGAAACGTTTGCTCCAGTAATAAAAAAGCTCTAGCGCTTTTGTGCCGCTTGAAGAGACATTTGAAAACAGTATGGATTTTGACTTGAATTTTTGCACCATCGCCTCAGGCATGCCCGGCGCTCTTGTCGTACCGAGTTTCACTTCCAATTCCGCATACTCTCTTAGGAATCTTTCAAAATCTTCGACCAATCCGTTTCTTACAAAATATGACTCGACATCATCTCCGGCCCTTTCGAGTCCGATGAACATATTCCCATCCTGTGTCGATTTAAAGTAAAGCATCCGACTGACAAAATCCATGAGAAAAACAATTGGAGAATTCTCTTCCTGAATGGTATTGTTTGCGATGAATCTGACAATAGAAAGTGACCCGTCCCGCCCGTCTAATCTGAGTTTCTCACCGTTTACCATCCCCAGATCGCTTATTGGGAGTAAACAATTTTTTTCGTGATCGAACTCGAGAATCACTTTTCCATCCGTGGTGAGTTTTTCATACGTTAAACTGTTCGGCAGCGTCTTCCTGTACTCATAGTTAATAACAGATCCGCCGTGCTGGAACTCATACTTGAACGTGGCAAACTTCGAGTCCCCGTTCCCATTGATAAAACTCTGTGCATCCTTTTGGAAAAAACATGTCGTTTTATCTGTCAGCGTATAAACAATGTCAAACAGCGCATAGCCCAGGTTGGACTTCCCACTGCCGTTGGGCCCCATTATTAAGGCTTTTCCCAATAGACCATTCGATATACATTCTTTATTGAAATTGTAATTTTTTACTTGTGTGAAATCTAACGTGGACTCGTTTTTGAAATTTTTATAGCCTGTTACAGAAAATTTTCTTAACATCATTTGTTGAACGATGACGGAGTATATATCAATTTTCTTTTTCCGTAATTTTTTTACGGCACATTTTCTACCGTTTCAAGAACTGTCCCGGTAGTCGAATATTCTCGATTGTTTTTGGGAATCGGTCTGACCTGCCCTTTCTCCCGAATTTTCTTCAGCCATCTTATCCAGCATATACTCTTCCTCTTCATTCATCGGATAATATTCCCTCTTCTCTGTTGCGCCTCCGGCCTGTTTCTTCAGGCTGTTCGCAAGGGCGCGGCCTATCTTCGGCAGCCTTGCCAGGAATTCCTCGTCCGCGGCGATGACATCTATCCTTGAACGTATACCGTTGTCGAAGAGCACTCTCGCCCTGGCCCTCCCCACCCCTCTGAATGAAACGAGATTCAAGAGTTCTTCTTTTACTCCGTAACGCACGCGTGTGAGAAGGGGGCGGATCCTCTTTGTTGCCTCGGGTCTGAAGATGAATGCCACCTCGTTCATTGAATAAAGAAGCCAATCGGTCATGTCCACTCTTGACCTGATGTCCCCCGGCCCGATCCCCATGGAGAGCGTTATCTCTTCTTCGGCGGTCTCGTTGATCCAGTCATACATAAGAACGGCTACCTTGAGGTCGCTCATGAAGCTCTCGTGCATGAGATCATCATCCTCGTCGGCGGGTTCGACCAGGAAATCCTCTTCGTATTCCATCTCCAGCATGGATAATCTGTCGAAATCGTTCTTCTTCGGATATAGGCCGAGAACATCGGGGGTGGAGGCCGCCGCATGAAGTATCATGAGGTCTTCGGTGTCCTTATCTATCTTCTTTACCGCATCCCTCAGGATAACGGCGGATTTCGGATCGATGTACAGATCTGATATCCTTTTTCCAAAGGGAAGGATGCGGAGCGATCCCCCCTCTCTTTTGACCATCTCCTCCCTCTCGAGGAAATCCGCCACGTTCTCCACGACGCTCTCTATCCCGTACATCTGGGTCGTGTTCCCGAAGAACGTGTCGTGCATGAAGCGGACGATGCTCTCTTCGGAATCGGCGTCGCCGGTCGCGATGAGCCCCAGGATGTGGCTCCTGAGGATCGTCTCGTTGCTGAGTTTTGATCTGAGTTTTTCCGTATCGTGCGTCACATAATCTTCCATCAGGTGTTCGTAGTCCCTGCTGTTCTTTGCCACGAGCACCGCCTCGCCGTACGGGTCGTAGCCGGGTCTTCCCGCCCTTCCGCACATCTGCTTTATTTCCATGACCGAAATAGGTACATTCCCGGCATTGGATTCGAACCTGTAGGTATCCCTGACTATGACCCTTCTTGCCGGCAGATTGATCCCCGCCGCCAGGGTAGGCGTCGCGGTTATGCATTTGATGTTGCCGTTCCGGAAGTTATCCTCGACATATTTTCTCTGTTTGTACGTGAGCCCTGCGTTGTGGAAGGCCGTCCCGCATTTCACGCACGCAGACAGCTTCCTTCCAACAGATGTGGTCTCGGTGTCCCCCTCGATCACGACCAACTCTTTCTCCGACAGTTCTCTTCCGGCAAGGGCCCTCATCTTATCCGAATATTTCACGGCAAGGGATTCGGCGGACCTCCGCGTGTTAACAAAGACCATGCACTGTCCTCCGTCTTTGACGATCTGTTCTATCATATCCCAAATGTTGTCTTTGCTCTCGGGCACTTCGATCGACGTGTTGTCGTCGAAACATATCTCTCCGTTGAAATAGACGCCTTCTTTCAGAGATATGGGGCGCCAGTCGCTTGTCACAAGCTCTGCGTTAAGCCAGCGCGCGAGGTCCTCCGCGTTCGAGATTGTCGCCGACAGGGCGATCATCTGTATGTTCTTTTGTTTGCGCATGAGCTTCGTCAGTATGACCTCGAGCGTCGGCCCTCTTCCGGGATCGTGGATGAGATGTATCTCGTCCGCTATCACCAACCTTACCTCATCGATCCATCTGCTCCCGTGGCGCATCATGGAGTCCGCTTTCTCCGAAGTTGCCACAATGATGTCTGCTTCCGAGAGTTTTCCGTCGTCGGAGTCCAGGTCGCCGGTGCTCATCATTACATTTATGCCCAGCGGGGAGAATTTGTCCAGATCGTCCCTTTTCTCGGAGGCCAGAGCTTTGAGCGGGACAATGTAAAGCACCTTCCCTTCTTTTTTCAGCGCCATTTCCACTGCGGGTATGTATCCTATAAGGGATTTGCCGCTCGCCGTCGGCATTGCCGCGACGAGGTTCCGGCCGGATATTGCGGTCGGAAGCGCCGCTGCCTGCGAAGGGTAAAGTTCAGAGAACCCTTCTTTAGCTAAGACGCCCCTGATCCTCTCGTCAATTTCTATTTCGGCAATTTTCATTCAATTCTTTAACGGACATTATTTATTTATGCGTTCGTTGAGAGGCTGACGTATTTGCTTTATTAAATACAAATTCGTTATATAATCTAAGGTGTGTGAAGGAAAATGAAAGGTACTGTCGGTAAGGTTGCGGTAGTGTTGATGGCCGCCGCATTCGCCGGTCCGGCGATCGCTTTGTTCACATCGTCAGAGTCGGAAGGCGCCAACGAATTCACGTCATACTATGATCAGCTGGATGCCAACGGGAAAGCGATATTCGATGCCGTCCGCGCAGCCGATGCCGACACCCGCGATATTGCCGTTGGTCTTCCGTTCATATTGTCGGCAAGATCGGACAACAAGGAAGATGCTCAAAAATATGTCATCGGCCTGGTCGAAAACAGCATCAATGCAGCTTTCGCCGCCTTGCGGCTGAGTGCGCCTATGGCATACTGGGGATGGGGGCCGAGCAGGATAGAAGATACATATAACATTACCTTCGCGCCGGACAACACCGTGAGCGTGGTCTCGGTCTCGTTCAGCATCAGCGTCGGCAGTTTCCCTGTGGACAAGGACACCGGCGAGCCTCCGGACATACAGAAGATGCTGGACGACCTCGATGCCGCGGTGAAGGGCTTCTCTACCTCTAACACAACTGTACGGGGCAAGGTCCTTGACATCAACAACTACCTTGTCAAACTCGTGACTTACGATCCAAACATGGGTAAGGACGATGAAAGCAGGTTTGCGCATGATGCCTACGGCGCTTTGGCCGACTCCAGCCACTATGCGGTATGCGACGGCTATTCCAAAGCGTTCCTTCTTCTGTGCGAGAAGGAGGGGATAGAATGCGTGGTGGTCAACGGGACCTCTCTGAAGGATAAGATCAACCATGCATGGAACTATGTCAAACTGGACAACGGGAAATGGTATGGCATCGATGTTACCTGGAACGACGGCAGCAACAACGCCCATTTCCTGAGAGGCTCGGACGTCTTCTTCTCCACCCACCATCAGGGGACATTCCTTGAGACGGGCGAGCTGCCCTATCCTTTCAAAAGTCCCCCGATAAGCAAGACCGACTATGACACCGACAACGCCTGGTATCTGCAATACTCGTGGGTGTTGGCCGCCGCCATTGTGGCACTGATATCGATCGTCATTTATAGACAAGCTAGGGGGCGTATCTGATGTATTTTGAACAAAAACAATTATATACAAGTACAAACTAATGTAATCAGAGGAGGGGAATGCATGGAAACAATTGTCAAAAAGCCGTCTCTGACGCCTCTTGAAGAGTGGGTAGAACGGCAAACCTTCCGCACGACAAAAGAGCTCAATATCCCGGAAAAGCTGTCAGACCAGGTCATAGGTCAGGATCAGGCAGTGGAAGTGATGAAGAAAGCGGCCTTCCAGAAAAGGCACGTCATGCTTATCGGGGAGCCCGGTACCGGAAAATCAATGCTTGCGAATTCCATGGTAGAGTATCTTCCGAAAGAGGCGCTTGAGGACATCGTCGCATACCATAACCCTGAAGACGTGAACGAGCCCAGGATACGCACTTTCCCCGCAGGAAAGGGTAAAGCGGTGGTGAATGAACAGAAAGTGCACGCAGCGACGGTCAAGAATCAGAAAAGTTCGTTCTCTCTCTACGTCATCATAGTCATTATGATGCTGGGGCTCGCCGGCATGATCTTTTTCGAAAACTGGATGATACTGATGGCCGCCCTTTTCGGAGTATTCATAGTGATTTTGCTCACAAGGACGCCCGGGCAGAAGCAGGAGATCATAATCGTACCTAAAGTGTTAGTGGGGCATGACCCTAACGATACGCCGCCTTTCGTGGATGCGACCGGCGCGCACGCCGGTTCGCTGCTGGGGGACGTGAGGCACGACCCGTTCCAGAGCGGAGGTCTCGAAACGCCGTCCCATGACAGATTAGAATCGGGCGCGATACACAAAGCGAACAAAGGCGTCCTTTTCATCGATGAGATAAACCTGCTCAGGATAGAGTCCCAGCAGGCGCTTCTGACCGCTATGCAGGAGAAGAAGATGTCCATCACCGGCCAGTCCGAGAGGTCATCGGGCGCGCTCGTTAAATCTGAGGCTGTCCCGTGCGATTTCATACTGGTGTGCGCAGGCAACCTTGACGCTATACGCGGGATGCACCCCGCACTCAGATCCAGAATAAGAGGGTACGGCTACGAGGTGTACATGCGCAACACCATGCCTGACACGGACGAGAACCGCTTCTACATAGCAAGGTTCGTTGCGCAGGAGGTCCTGAAGGACAAGAAGATCCCTCCCTTTGACAAATATGCTGTCGGAGAGATCGTGAAAGAGGCCCAGCGCCGCGCCGGAAGGAAGGGAGAGCTTACTCTCAGGATGAGAGAGCTCGGAGGACTCATCCGCGTTTCCGGCGATGTCGCCGTCGAAAGGGGGGCTGACGTCGTCTCCATCGAGGACGTGCTTGCCGCAAAAGGGACCGCGCGCAGCCTCGAACAGCAGATAGCCGACCGCCACATAGAGAACAGCAAGAAATACTCCCTGTTCGA
>JAISPV010000133.1 GCA_031274665.1 Candidatus Methanoplasma sp.
TTTTTCGTCCGCTTGAGACCCGATCGTCCCGCCGGTGCCGATGAGCACCAGGTTGGGCAGCCCTTTCTTCGGTTCGTATCTCGTTTCCTTTATGGTGAATGAAAGCGGCTGCTCCAGCACCTTTATCGATGCATCCTTTCCGACCCTGAATCCGGCGTTGTAACTGTTCCTCATTTTTATTACGATAACGTCTGGGTCGCATGAATCTTTGTTAGACATCAATATGCCCGTGTACTCCTTGCCGTCCGTGATGAAGGATATTCTGGAACCTTCTCTCGCACCGGCAGCCTCCAGCATCTTTGATAATTCAGGAGAATACCTCATGTTTGTCGTTGATGGTTAGTTCCTCATTGTTTATTTTTCTTTGCTGCGGCGGCCGCTTCGTTCGTCTGAGGCACGGTCATTGTCCGCCGGTCCGGGGCCTCTCTCGGGCCTGTATGGTCTATTGTTCGTGTGACGACCGAAAAGTGCAAAACGAAAGGAACATTTATCTCGAATACTGTATACCGGGGGGCGTTAAAATGGTACTGAGTGTTTTCAAATCCGGCGATGCGCTGTTCAATCAGGGCATAGACCTGATCAAAAGGAAGGAATATGCCAAGGCCAGGAAGAACTTCGAAAAAACAATAGAAAAAGACGGCAGAGAAGCCCAGCTTGCAAAGATATACATAGACATTATTGACGCATGTCTCGATAACAACAACTCTGCCAGATACTCCAAGCTCGCCGCGAGCCTCGCGACCGTGAATGAAGGCTTCGAATTCGGACTGACGGAGATAGACCCCGCCAGACTCGCATTGGAATGCCGTCTGCTTACAGAGCGCATGAACATCGGGGGGATGCAGGGGAACACCCCTGCAATATTGGAGGAGAAAGGCAACAAGTTCCTCGATGTCGCCAGAAAATATCAGTCACAGATCGGGAATGATACGATCGTGATCAGCGAGATAGCGGGGCTGCCGGTCAACACCGGCGTCAAAGAGGCCTTGCATATCCAAGCCTTGGGGTACGAGAGTCTTGCCGCCAGTGCCGTTATGTCCGATCCGAAGAGGGCCGCCGAACTTCAGCAGAACGCATACACCTGCCGCAAGCAGCTGGGAGAGGACGGCCAGAGGAACATGAACCTTATCAAGGCGTATTCCAAATCGGCGAAGTGCTGGATATGCGGAAGGCCTTCGACCGGCGAGGGAGTGCACTTCTTCACGATGTCCAGCGACATAACGCCATTCATGAGAGGGTCCGACGAAGACATATTGCTGTCTGCTCCGCCCGATTACGGCTCTGTTTACGTCTGCAGGCCGTGCTACTCTTCCATCTCGAGAAGATCGGACGAGATAGCGAGACAATACCATGAGCAGGCGATGCGGGAGATGAGGGCCATGGAAGCGAGGCTTCTGGCAGAGATAAGGAGCATGGCGGCGATGGCAGCGATAAGACGGTGAACAGATTGGACGATATGGTGATGCTCAGGTGCAAATACTGCGGTGCCCCCCTTGACAGGAAAGCCCTGGAGTCGGACTCCCCCTACATAACATGTTCCAGCTGCGGAACGTCCCAGCAAAGGATGGATGCCAAGGCGTACCTCGACCAGATGATGGGACAGATACAGTCATGGATAAGCAAGACCATTCCGGGAGGGTTCTCGATGGCCCAGAGCGAGAACGTCGACTCTGTCGCCAGATTCAACATCTTCAACAATAACGTGAGGCCGCGGATCGAGACCGAATACTCCGAATACAGATTTGCGACCAACTCTCTGCTGTCGAATCCGCTCATGACGCTTCCGTTCACGACGGACAACAGCGTAGTGCCCACCCACACATCGGCAAAAGCGTTCGAGTTCAATGCAAAGATCAAGAGCATAGAGGCGCTGGCCGTCGACGAAAGTTCCAAGAACATCGTCGTGTCCGCAGAAGAAATGGCGTCCGCATATGCGATGCTCATCAACAACACAAAACTCCTGCATGAGGACAAGCCCGGAAGATACATACTGATGGCAAACAACTTCAACGAAGCCTATGCGGCGTTCCGAAAGATCAAAGGATACGGACCGGCCGCGGACCGTTTCCGGGCCTTGGCAGGCATCTGCACAGGATGCGAGAAACTGCTCAACGGCGACAGCATGGGGAGTTTGTCCTATTTCGAGAACGGCCGCGCGCAGCTCGAGAAGGTCAAGACCGCGGTGAACGCCGACCTGACCCTCGGCATTATGTATCAGGCCGTGGAGATGGAGATCACGCAGGCCAAGATACTCTCGGACCTTGCCGCTTTCATGACCAAAGGCGTCGCCAAGGATCCCCTGCAGGTACTGAACACCGTCAAGGGGATAATGAGCTTCAATTACCCGAAGGCGGGGAAATGGGGGTACCTCCTCGGCAACAAGGGCAGATTCAACGAGGTGTTCGACAACCTTTCGAAGGTGCTCAGCGCAAAGGCGGGGGGCACCCTCCCGATCGTATTGGGTCCCGGGGACCTTCTTGTACCTTTCTGGGACGTCGATCTCAAATACAGTTTCCAGTCCGGCGCCGCGTGGGCGAAGAAGAGCGTAGAAGTGACGGAGGACCTGCTCATACCTGCGGATTTCGTCGTTGATATGCAATGCCTCAACGATCCCCGGAGCGGACTTACCGACATCTTCTCCATCAGGCCGGAGAAGAGCATACTGTCCGGAATAAAAGGAACGGAAACGAGCATAAGCGGCGGAGAAGGGATAGGCAGACTTTCCAAGACCGCCGCGCAGAACTATCCGGGGACGCGGAAGATAGCCGTCCCTCTGAGCACGGAAAAGGAGGCCAAGAAGCTGGTGAGCGAGTATCTTGCCGTCTGTACAAGCCAGGATTCCAAACTCAAACTCAGCAATCCTTACGTGAAATCTCTTATCTATATACCATGCAATATCATCGGAGGTCGTGTCGAGGTCTCGAACGGATTCGGCAAACTGGTGCCCGAACGCGTCAGAAGGATGGACCCTTCAAAGATGATAATAATTTAAAAAAGGAAAGGAAAAGAAATGAACAACAGAACATTGTCGGCGGTCACGGTCGGCGCATTCATCATCTCGCTGGCCATCGGGTTGATAGTCTATGCCGTAACGGACCTTGGATTTACGATAATATTGTGGACAGCCATGCTGATATTCGGTATTGTGCTGTTCGCCATGTCATTCATGTATCCCGGCGCAAGCGGGAAGTTCGGTCCTTCCGGGTCATCCTACGCGATGGTTATGGGCATACTCGTCGCAGTGATCGGTCTGGTGGGCATGCTTTACACGTTCACCGACCTGAGCGTTTGGATACTGATAGCAATATTCCTCATCGCCTTGGCGGCGGTGGGGATATCCGTCGCATTGATGAACGGAAAGAAGGAGGGACAGTGAATGTCA
Organism: Candidatus Methanoplasma sp.; assembly: GCA_031274665.1. Lineage (GTDB taxonomy): Archaea > Thermoplasmatota > Thermoplasmata > Methanomassiliicoccales > Methanomethylophilaceae > Methanoplasma. The sequence goes on from JAISPV010000133.1 coordinate 3,383, forward strand.
TTGGAAAAAACAGTTGAAGGTCAGATGAAGAAGAACCAGTCCCTTGTAGAGAGGATAGGTCTCTATGTCCCTGTTTACAAAGGATACAAAGAGAAGAACCTCCGCAGGGACGAGGACAGGGCTATAAGGGCAGAGGTTGCCAGGGTGCTCGAGAGGGCAAAACTGGACCTGGTCACCGTCCAGAGGGCGACGGTCAACGACCTCGATCTCATGAGAGATACCGAACGGATAAGGAGCAAAGCCGACCGTTATTACATTGACGTGAAGAAAGCGGTCAACGGATACAGTTCCTTCCACACGTCGATCAAGATCATGGAATCGGAGCTTGACGCGCTGATAGAATGGGACGCAAAGCTGATCGATGACGCCGTCGCCCTGAAGGACGAGACGGCCGCGCTCGTGGAGAGGATAGATGCCGGAGAGACCAAATTGAAGGCCCCGCTGAGAGAACTGGAGATCACGATCGACAAGCTCATCGGGGACTACAACGGAAGAGAGACGATCATGAGGGGTTTCGCGGAATGAGGTGATCTAAATGGCAGAAAAAAAGACAAACGTGGTATTCTGGGCCAACCAAGGGCCGGATGACATAATATACAGATCGGAACACGACGATCTGAGAACGATAACGTCGGTCACCGTACCGGAGCACGCGGTGGCCCTTTTCATAAGGGACGGTCAGCTGATGGGAACACTGGAGCCGGGAAGGCACCTGATAACATCGGCGAACATCCCGTGGCTGACGAAGCTCTACAATCTCGCGCTCGGATACAAGGAGACGCCGTTCAAGGTCTGGATAGTGTTCGTCTCGCTCAAGATGTTCAACGGGAAGTGGGGCATCAGGAGCATGATAAAAGCAGGCAAAGAATACGAGGTGCCGATCGTCCTGATGGCGAACGGTGACTTCCAGTTCAGGATCGGCGATGTGCCGGTGTTCTACACTCAGGTGCTCGGAGGACTGAACACGTATTCGACCGGCGATGTCAACTCGTTCATGAAGAGCTTCATCAACGAGCAGATAATCCAGCAGATGAACTCCCAGTACTACATGGACATCATGGAGAATCTGGAGAAGGCATCCACCAACACCAAGATCCTCATCGAGCAATACTTCGCCCAGAGGGGTATCGAACTTCTTTCGCTGAAGATCAACGAGGTCCTTACAACGGACGAGGACCGCCAGAAGGTATTCAACTACCTGCAGTTCAGCAGCAAGAACGGAGAATCGTTCAGGAGATACGAGGTCATGGAGAAGATGGCGAACGCCATAGGAGAGTCGCAGGGAGGTGCGGCCATGGGTGCGGGAATGCTCTTGTTCCCTCAGATGTACCAGTCGCTGCAGCAACAGCCCGTTCAGGGGGTCCAGCAACAGCAACAGCAGCAGCCCACTAAGGTCATGTGCCC
>JAISPV010000134.1 GCA_031274665.1 Candidatus Methanoplasma sp.
CCATGCACTGGACACGATATGCGACAGAGGCGGGCTTGCGATGTCTTTCAACGGATGCGACTTCGCCGTAAGGAAATCCAATGTCGCGGTGATGTCAAGGGACTGCACGGTCGCCGCCGTACTTGTTCAGGAATTCTACAACGAAGGGATAGAGGCGGTCTTCGACCTCATAGAGAACTGGGACAGGGAAACGCTGAAGAAAAAGGACTTCCCAGACCCGTATCTGATGTCGGCGATGCTGGAGTCCAACCCCAAGAAGCTGCCCGAAGTTCATATCGTCAACAGGGACAACATGGATGAGATCGCAAAGAAAAGCGACCGCTACCGTAAGAAGATACTCAGAAAGGAAAGGTGATGTGCTCTGGCCGGGATTCGAACCCGGGTGTCGGCCTCGAAAGGGCCGAATGATTGGCCGCTACACTACCAGAGCTTACGCGCTCATGAATGATATGGTTAAAATAGTTTTTTGTTCAGTACAATAAGGATAACATTTAAAAGACATTAATGTTACATGGCCTCACGGAGATCATCAAATGCAGGCAGAAGAACCGTTCGAGAGTACAGAGGAGGATGTATCACGCGTACGTATGCCGAACATAAAGGAAGGGGAGATGTTCGGGATAGCGGACCAGCTGCTCGGCGCGTCGAAGATCAAAGTGATGTGCGAGGACGGTGTCTCCAGGGTAGGCCGCATTCCGGGTAAGATCAAAAAAAGGATGTGGATCAGGGAAGGCGATCTCCTTGTCGTCTCTCTTTGGGATTTCCAGCCCGATAAGTGCGACGTTAGGTTCAGATATACAAGGACCCAGGCGGTGAACCTCAGCAAGAAAGGCAAGGTACCGAAGAGCCTGGACATTTTTTGAAACGGTGGTGTTCTGACTGCCATCCTACGAAGAGAAATATTCATTTCTTGAAAAGCGCGTCGATGCTCTGAAGACCAACAAGACCGGTGACGAACGTCAGACCGAGGGCGAGGTCTTCGACAAAAAGACGCTTATGACCCTCTACGAGTTCATGAAGGGAGGTTATATCGATTCTGTCCAATATCCCGTCTCCACGGGCAAGGAAGGCAACGTCTTCTATGCGACGGACGAGGACGGGGACCCTCTCGCCCTCAAGATATTCAGAACGTCCACTTCGACCTTCAAGAAGGTCGCCAAATACATCGAAGGCGATCCGAGATTCAGGGGCGTGGCTGGCAACAGATGGAAGCTGATCTATGCCTGGGTCAACAAGGAGTTCAGGAACCTTCAGAGATACATGGAGGCGGGACTGCCCGTCCCAGAGCCAGTTACGTTCGATAAGAACTGCCTTCTCATGGAGTACATCGGCGACGAGAGCGGCCCGGCCCCTCAGCTTAAGGACGTCACGCTCGACGATCCGACCGAGATGTACGATGAGGTATTGTCATTCATTATAGACGGGTGGAAGGACGCCCATCTGGTGCACGGGGACCTTAGCGAATACAACGTGCTTGTTTGGGAAGATCAGCCGATCATGATCGACTGCGGGCAGGCAATGACCAATGACTTTTTCAACGCAAAGGACCTGTTGGTAAGAGATATCACCAATGTCAACAGATTCTTTAAGAACAGAGGGGCGGACGTGATCGGTCTCGAGAAGATCGTTGACGAGATAATGAACGGAACGGATGACGACGAGGAGGAAGAGGAATGAGGTCCATAAAGATACCGAGCGACCGCGTCGGTACGCTCATCGGGAAGAACGGCGAAACGAAAAGGATGATAGAGAAGATGTCCGGGATAAAACTGGACATCGACACCGAGGGGGAGGTCCTTTTCAACGAGGAGGCCAAAGACACCGATCCGCTCATGGCGCTTAAGATCATCGATGTCCTGAAAGCTGTGGGAAGAGGCTTCAACCCCGACAGGGCCGTCAGACTTTTCGAGGACGACGAATACTTTGAGGCGATAGATCTGAAAGATGTTGCCGGGGACAAACCCAACCAGCTCGGAAGGGTCAGAGGAAGACTTATCGGCAGCGGGGGGAAGACCAGAAGGATCATCGAAGAGCTTACCGGCTGCTACATGTCGGTGTACGGGAACACCGTCTCTCTGATCGGGAATTCCGTAAGTCTTCCGGTAGCAAAACATGCCGTAGAGCTCATCGTGAACGGAAGCGAACACGCCACCGTATACCACTATCTGGAAAGCCAGCGTCCGAGGCTCAGGATCGCCGAGATGGGTTTTGATCTGTGAGTTGTTCCCATGGACTGGATCTCTGAGAACCTGGACAAAGCCGAGGAACTTGCATCCTGCGGTCTGTGCGACCGCTGTCTCGGAAGGATGTTCGGAAAACTCGGGACGTGTATGACCAACGATGTCCGCGGCAGGATGTTGAGAGCGGCCATTTCCGAGAACGGAAAGACCGCACCCGCACCGGAGATGTGCGGTCTTTGCGAGAACGTGTTCGATCTTATGGACAGGTTCGCATGCGCTGTGGCAGAGGGCGTCAACAGCGTCCGTTCTGACAATTTCCTGGTGGGTTCCAGAGTGGAGCCGGAGATCTCCGATAAAGAGAAAGCTCTTTGGGAGAGATACGGCCTCGAGAACGCCGAACCCATCAAGACCGAACTGAACAGAGAGATAGGGAAGCTTGCGCTCCCGATGATCAACCGCCCGGTCGAGTTCAAGAACCCTCAGGTCGTGGCCTGCATCGACACCAGGTTCGCGGATGTCGTGCTGGATATAGCGCCGGTCTTCATCGCCGGAAGATATCTCAAGTACAGCCGCGAGATACCGCAGACGATATGGCCGTGCCGGGTCTGCAAAGGGAAGGGATGCCCGCGCTGCCACGGGACCGGGAAGATGTATCAGACCTCCGTGCAGGAGGTGATCGGCGACATTGCGCTGGAGATGTCGGGAGGGGAGGAGCATTTCTTCCACGGCATGGGGAGGGAGGACATCGATGCCCGTATGCTCGGCGAAGGCCGGCCGTTCGTGCTGGAGATAAGCAGACCCAGAATAAGGGATATCGATCTCGACGACCTTGAGAGGAAGGCCAACGCGTCGGACCTCGCCGGATTCACCCGGCTTCACTTCGTTCCCCGCGATTCCGTGCAGGAGTACAAGTGTGCGGACCCAGACAAGATCTATAAGGCGAGAGTGAAAAGCGATGGTAAAGTTAATAAAGAAAGAGTAATTGAGGTAGCCTTATCATTCAAGAACGCCCACATTGACCAGAGGACTCCACGCAGGGTCGAGCACAGACGCGCCGACCTTGTGAGAAAAAGAGAGGTCCGATGGGTCGAGGCTGTGATGATCGGCGATGATGAGTTCGACCTCACCCTGAGCACGGAATCCGGGACATACATCAAGGAGTTCGTTTCGGGGGATGACGGAAGGACGAAGCCGAACTTCTCCGATGCCCTCGGCGTGCAGTGCCTGGTGCAGACGCTTGACGTGATAGCGATCAACTACCAAGAACCAACGAGGGATTAAGATGCAGGCATCCAAAGGAACAAGGACAAAGACCCGCCAGCTCCTGAAGAAAAAACCGAGAGCACACGGACTTTCACCCATAACGAAGGCATTCCAGATGTTCGAACCCGGCGAGAAGGTCAACATCATCATAGACCCCAGCGTCCATAAGGGCATGCCCTTTTCCAGATTCCACGGACTTACCGGCGTCATCATCGGCCCGAGAGGGGCCGCGTACGAGGTGGACGTGAAGGACGGCAACAAGACCAAGATCGTCGTGGCACGCCCCGAACACCTTGTAAGGAACAGGGACTGAATATTTCTTTGACGGTGGTCAGATGTCCGAGCGGTATGTAACATTGGCCGAGGTCAGGGACCTTCTGCAGGAAGAGCATGAGAAGAGAGAGCTTCATACTTCGCAGAAGGCCGCGATGGAGCACGCCAAGACCGTATGCGCCCTGCCGATCGAGACCGCCAAGAAACTCGCGGAAGAGGCCGGCACCATAAACGGCGTGACCGAATATACGGCGGTCAAGATAGCGGACCTTCTTCCCCAATACCCCGAAGATGTGCGCGCGATCTTCTCAAAGGAAAGGCTGACGATAGACCCCAAGACCATCGACCAGATAATCGAAGTAGTTAGTAAATATCTGTAACGCTATTCTGTGGAGGGATCACTGTGGAAGAATTCGCATATGTTCTTGACTATCTTTCGCAGGGCGTACCCAGCGGCAATTTTGCAAAGACGGAGCCATTGTGCTATGCGCTGGGTGATGAAGAGTTCAAACTCTTCGAACTTGTCCCTAAAGCGAATACGGTCATCAACATCGGCGAGAGGGTCTACATTGGAAAGGACCCTTTGAAGAGGAATGTCGTCGACCACGTGAAGAGGCGCATCGGGCCGTCCGAACTCACGCACGGCGCGGTGGCCGAGTTGGAATACTGCGTCACCGAGATCGTCCTGGCAAACCAGCCCAGATTCATAAGGTTCTTCAACGAGGCAGAACCGATCTCCATGAGGAAACACCTGCTGGAGGAGCTTCCCGGCCTGGGAAAGAAGACCATGACCGCAATACTTGACGAACGCACTAAGAACGGCCACTTCAAGGACTTCAAGGACCTCAGCGAGCGTGCGATGGTCAAGAGCCCCGAAAAGCTTGTAACTGCGCGTATAGTGCTTGAACTGACCGACAACACCAGGAAGCGCTACCTCTTTGTGTCCAAATGAGCAGAGGAGAGACCGGCAGACTGATGGCGGAGACCGGCGTGGTCCCGAAAAAGAGCAAAGGACAGAATTTTCTGATCGATGACCGGGTCGCAGAGCGTCAGGTTGATTTTGCCGGGATCTCAAAGAGCGACAGAGTGCTGGAAGTGGGTCCGGGACTCGGCATACTGACGTCGAGGCTCATCGAGCGCTCAGACGATGTGACCTGTATCGAGATAGACGACATCCTTGCCGACCATGTCGAGAGGACCTACGGGGAAAGGCTGCATTTGATCAGAGGGGATGCCGTAAAGGTTCAATTTCCGCCGTTCGATGTCTTCGTCAGCAATCTCCCCTACAGCGTGTCCACGCCGATCATCTTCAAACTCCTTGAATATGATTTCAGGAAAGCGATCGTCATGGTGCAGAAGGAGTTCGCCGACAGGATGGTGGCGGACGTCGGCAGCCCCGATTATTCTAGGCTTACCGTCAATCTTTTTTACAAAGCTGACTGCCGCATCCTGGAGAAAGTACCCAACTCCAGATTCAAGCCTCAGCCGAAGGTCGATTCCGCGATCGTCGAGATCGTACCCCGGCCCGCCCCGTTCGATGTGCTGAACGGGTCCGTTTTCTTCAGGGTCACCGAGGCGACGTTCAACCACAGGAGAAAAAAGATCGGCACGTCCCTCAGAGCGGCAGGGATGATCGAAGAGCAATGGGACATCCCGTTCCTGGATTCGAGGGTCGAGGACCTGCGTCCGGCAGAGATCAGCGACATCGCGAACGCCATCTTCCTGAGCCGGGGAAGACATCGGCCGGAACCTGATTAAAGATGGAATTTAGACCGCGCCGTCGAATAAGTTATATATGGTCAAGGGGAGTTATATTGATCATGGATGGAAAGAGCAGACCTATATTGGTCGGGTTGATCGGAA
>JAISPV010000054.1 GCA_031274665.1 Candidatus Methanoplasma sp.
ATTTTCGCTATCTCCGCTGTGGACCCCGAATCATTCTTTCCCGATGATCCCTCATAAAGCCCTCGGACGCCTTCTACGATCGATATGTCCGCATCTTTTGAACCGTAGACGGCGACGTCTTTCACCTTCTTCTTAGACATCATGAATGAGTCCAAGTTCCTGGAACATCTTCCCGTGGCGGACTTGTGATACATCGGGTCGATGAAATCCGGGCCTACTTTGAATCCTTGCACCTTCATCCTCCGGGAGAGTTTTCTCATCAGTCCCGTTGCAATGGAGGTCTTGCCCACTCCCGACCCGATGCCTGCGATGACCACTCCTTTCATTGGATCTCCCTCAGCATCTCCCGTATTGTGTCACCGGTCTCCGTCGGGACTATTCTTTTGACATTCATGACCTTCTGATGTGACGATAATTCCCCGACGGCGTCATATCCTTTGAAAAGATAGTTGGACAGCTGCCTCGGCTGATCCGTTATGAGGATCTGGCCTTTGTCGAGGTCCGGGTATGCATGAGGTATCCCCACGATGACAAGAAGGTCGGGGCCGAAATCCTGCACTTTTTTCCTGACTTCCTCGCCGATGACCGCATACTCGTCAAGACCGCCCACGACATCGACGGAGATGTCATTCTCTTTTAGTTCGGACAGAATGTCCGATGCGTACCTTCTGATCCTCGGAAGTCCTTTTTGGGGATCGAGATTGGCGATGAACTTTGTCCTTCCGCCTAATTTCTTATTCGCCTCATGCACCGCCAGGAAGATGTCGGAAAAACGATATGCCAGCTCTTTCTTTGAGAAAGATACGACCGCCACTCTCCCGTTGTTAGAAAGACAGTCGATGATCTTTTTTGCCACACCCATCTTCGTCGGACCGTTGGAAGGAGGAAGATATTCGACCGACGCCATACCTTTTTCTTCTTCCATCTTTGCGGTCATTCTCAAAAGATGTTTTTGTCGGTCCGCCTCTTCCTGCTGTATGATCCCCGCCTCGAGGGATGCCTCGACGGCTTTTATCGCTCCGGAAATATTGTTCTTCATACAGCCGTGGCAGTCCACGGGTACGACCCTGCACATGATGCCGGACCTTTTTATCGATAGTCTCATATCTTCTCCGATTATCATGCTGGAACATGTTCCTATCACCCCCATCGCCCTGGGTTGGAATCTTATCTCCGCCTCTCTCAGTACTTCCCCCAATCTCCCCGATGCGCCGAAAATGAGTTCGCTGTCGCTCATTGCTGTCGTCACGACCCTCACTCCTGCTTCCTCGATCATCCTGGATGCCAAGAAACCGCACCCCGGCGGCCCGTGTATCACCACAACATCCACGCCAATGTCCCTCATCATGTATACTGCGGCTATTATCGGATTCGGACGCGGATGGATGTTCATCTGTACCGCTCCTTTATCAGTCTTAAAGTAACGGTGCTGTCGGCCGAAGCACCCTCGTCATCGCCGGCAAGACAGAACCGTGCGCCTTTCTTCTCGACAATGCCTCTTATCCTTTCGGTGTCCATCTTTTCGCACACCATGCGGTCTACCGGGTCCAGGACCACCAGTGTATCTCCGACTATGCCCATTTTCTCCAGCGTGTCCAGCGTTTTAGCGACCGACATGTGGGATATTCCCGGATTCCTGTCCGTTATCTCCCATCCTTTATCGGAATGCTTCAGTTCCCCTCTCCCCGGGACTCCGCTGAATGTCTCCAATCCTTTCACTACCTGATCCGCCGGTATTCCCATCTCATGACATGCCTCCAGCACAGCCTCGATCGTGTCTGTGTACTGGAGGTGCAGGTAGCTCCCTTGGAGTTCAAGTTCGTACCTGCCATCATAATCTATCGATATCCTTGCGGGTTTTCCGATCTCTGTTTTTTCTGACAATTCTAATCTTCCCCCAAAACAAATGAGTTTTTTGTTGTATTTTGACCATACGTCAAGTTCAGACCTCGGAACGATGTTCTTTCCCTCGGAGAATATCGAAGATTTTGCGTCTGATGCCTTTCTCGTATCGGCCGCTATACCGTAATCCTCGGCAAGATTGGTAATGATCGTCAGTTCGGCCCTGCCGCTGCCTCCTAACGATACCTCAGCTATCACGGTGTCGTGGCCGCACGGGAGCCTCAGTATCGAAGTGGGCGCGATGCTTGCCTTTCCTTCGATCCTGTGCTCACCGTACTTCCACTCCCCCCGGCCTCTTGAGGTGTGCAGAAAGATGCTTCTGCCGTCCAGCGCAAGTATGTGCGCCAAAAGATAACAGCAGCTTGTCTTTCCCTTTACGCCGGTGACCTCTATCCGGGACCTTCCCTCGGATAGCTCGCCCACTGCCTGGTGAAAGGATCTCCTTTCATCGTATGTCACGCCGTCCAAGAACGCGTCGGGACAGTGTACCGGCATCATCAATATGTCGTAATGGCCTTTCGGCACTTTTCTGTGGAATGATGCGCCTATGCCTTCCAATCCGGATATAGTGTCCTCTTTGGCAGAGCCGTACACATCCACGCAGTCGACCGAGTGCCCCCTTTTCAGATATTCCTCTGCAAGGATCTCTCCGCCGTGCACAATATCCAGTATCAGGACCCTCAAGTTCACGCCTTTCCTTCGATCCTTTGTGCAATGAGGTCTGTGAGTCTCGGATCGCTTCCCACCGGCGCCGCATATCTCACCGTCACCCTGCGGCCGCCTGTAATGAGCATGTCCTCCGTCATACCGTCCTTAAGGCGTATCTTTCTCGGTATGTCATGTTTGAGGTGAGCCCCCAGCGATATGAACAAAGGCAGAACGATCACCTCGTCCGTTCCGCTTGAAACCATCTCATCGAACACCGTCTCGACACGCGGTTCGTCGAACTCGTTGAAAGCGTATGCGATGTTCTCGTATCCCTTTTCCTTCAGAAGGTTTGCCTGGAACATTACCGTCTCTTTGTTGAAGGGGAGCCTGGACCCGTGTCCGACGACCATTATTCCCCTCTTTCCTTTACCGCTGCTGAGTTCCTCTATCCTCTCCGACAGTATCGCCGCCAGTGCCGGGTCGTTGCCGAACGGCCGCTCGTACCT